>NC_009615.1:4795000-4811379 GCF_000012845.1 Parabacteroides distasonis ATCC 8503 | reverse complement strand
GTTTTCTTTCTCTCCCACTAATACTTTTTACATTCGGACTACAAAGTTTAGAAATTAATTCCGAAAAAAAAAGTGCTATTTTGTTTGGTAAATATGAATTTTCAATATCCCTTTTAGATTCAGACAGTTACTAATACCTATCTGATTTACTGCTATTTAGATCGACCAATGTTCAAAAACCCTTTATTTTAGAGACCTCTACAAAAGCGTAAACGCTGACGTCCGGTGACGGAATAAGGCCTCAGGAAGTATCTATCTCACTTTACCTAAAGGCCTTATGCGTATAATCAGCAGGAGTCCCCTAACTTTTTGTCTAATTAGAATGATTCTAAATAACGTCTTTTATGCTATGATTTTTTAACATAATCAAAAAACAGAGAAATGCACGTATCTCTTCGGATTCTCCCGCAAATCAAGCAATAGCTTAGAGGCGTTGTCCATCGTGCTGTTCAGATTATCATACAATCCTTTGTCGTTTAACAACAAGCCGATGCTATTATCCGTCGAATTCAATTTATCCGTAGTCAACTTCAAGTTCGCCAAGGTCGCATTGATGGAATTGACCGTTGTAGCCAAATCCAATTCTTTCAAGTTGGCGCTCACCTCCGAGAAATTATCCGTCATCGTCTTCAAGTTATTCACGATACCCGGTACATCCTTACTCAACATCTGATTCAACTGACGGGTAGACACCTCTAGGTTGCTAGTCGTTTTTTCGATATGATTCAAGGATTGAGCCAAGGCCGGATGAGCGATCAAGGTTTGCAAGCTACCCAAGATCGTGTCGATCTTCGGCAAAAGGTTCTCAACGCTTGGCAAGATCTTCTCCTGTACGGATTGCATCATATCCTCTTCCATTCGTCCCTCAAGCGTAGAACCCGGCTTCAAAAAGTCATCCACGTAAGTGTTCAAATGGATATGCAACTCAGCTCCGCTTAAGAAAGTATTGACAACCGCTATATAACTTCCCTTATTCAGCCTCATCTTATCTTCCAAACTAACCTCAACGATGATCTTACCGGTCGTATCATAGTCATAAATAATATCACGAACCAATCCCACCTTAAAACCATCCACAAATACAGGGCTGGAAATCGTCACCCCCTTTACGTTGCTGAATGATACGTAGTAATGGTTCACCGGTTGAAACAGGTTAATACCCTTCAGATAATTAATGCCTAAATACAATAACGCCAGACTTACGATCGTCACAAGTCCGATCTTCGCCTCTTTAGTGAATACACTTTTCATTTCCTTTATTTATAATGTATAATTTATTCCTAAATCATTAATATTTCACCTTCTTCCCATCCTTAAAAGCGATGATGAAAGCATCTTTAAAATCTTTTGCGATCGTTCGGCGCATCTTCCGGATCGAGTTAAAATCCGAAGTCTCGCCATACGTGTATTTATAGATACCTTTCTCCACATAGAAATCCACGTTCTTGTACCCCTTAAATAACCGGGAGTTCGCAGGAAGCTTCTTATTGGAAGTCAAGAATTGTATCTTATATATAACCTTTCCTTTCGTGTTCCTGTTCACGGAAGTGGTAGAAGAAACTGAGGTTTTCTGTCTTGTGGCTTGCTGTTTTTTATTTAAGATATCAGCCTCGCTCCCCGGAGGCGGAGTTTTCTCATTCGCTACGGGAGCAACGACAGCTCCGGAAATATTTCCTTTACGACGATCGTAATTCTTCTTATATTTGCAAAAAGCATCGTACAACGCTTCCGCCAATTTATTTTGTCCGGCGGCGGTTCTCATGAACTGCTCTTCTTGACGATTCGAGATATACCCCAACTCGACCAGAACACTGGGCATGCTCGTTTTACGAAGCACCAAAAAACCAGCCTGTCTTACGCCACGGTCCACCCGCTTACAAGCCCCGAACGATTTCTGTATCTCGGAAGCCAGACTAATACTTTGCTCCATATGCTTATTCTGCATAAACTCGAAAATGATATAGGACTCCGAAGAGTTCGGGTCAAATCCCTCATACCGTTGTTGATAATTATCCTCCAACAAGATCGCTGAGTTCTCACTCATAGCCACCTCTAAGTTCTCTTCGCTACGGGCCAAACCCAGCGTATACGTCTCCGTACCTTGCACGGTACTTCCACGCTTTACGGCATTCGTATGGATAGACACGAAAAGATCCGCCTTATTGCGGTTCGCTATATTCGCACGTTCGTCCAACTCGATAAAACGATCCGTCTTACGAGTATAGATCACACGCACATCCTCCGCGTTATTCTCTATCAATCGACCCAATTTTAAGGCGACAGCGAGATTTATCTCCTTCTCATTAACATTCGCCCCTCTAGCTCCCGGGTCCTTACCGCCATGCCCAGCATCGATCACGACCGTAAAAGTCTTCTCTCTCGCCTGAAGTCCGGGCAAGAAAAAAAACAACGCAAATAGCAAGTTAATATATAGAAAAGACTTTTTGCTCACTTTCTAAAATTATTGCAAATTTGGAGACAAATGTAGCGCTTTTTTGCTGATTGACAGATATCTTTTTTTATAATTAAAACAAAAAAAGAGGGCAGTTTCGAAACTACCCTCTTTCATGATATATTAAAGTATCTATTATTCAGAAACAACCTCGAAAGGAACCTCAACGGAAACCTCTTTGTGAAGTTTCAAAACAGCCTTATAGCTACCTACTTCCTTAACAGACTCCTTGATATAGATAATCTTACGATCGATATTCTCGAAACCAGCCTTAGCCAAAGCCTCAGCAACTTGGATATTCGTTACAGAACCGAAGATCGTACCTGTAGAGCTAGTCTTAGCACCAATCGTCAAAGCTACACCCTCTAACTTAGCGGCCAAAGTCTGAGCGTCTTCCTTGATCTTAGCCAATTTGTGGGCACGTTGCTTCAAGTTCTCAGCCAATACTTTCTTAGCAGACTCTGAAGCGATCACTGCCTTACCCGTGGGGATTAGAAAGTTACGTCCGTAACCGTCTTTTACTGTTACGATATCGTCTTTGTAGCCTAAATTCACTACATCTTCTTTCAAAATAACTTGCATATTCTGTCTCCTCTTAATTAATTATTTCATCAAATCGGTCACGTAAGGAAGCAAAGCCAAGTGACGAGCACGCTTTACAGCCTGAGCCACACGACGTTGGAACTTCAAGGAAGTACCAGTGATACGACGCGGAAGGATCTTACCTTGCTCGTTCAAGAATTTCTTCAAGAATTCAGGATCCTTATAATCGATATACTTGATACCGTTCTTTTTGAAACGGCAATATTTTTTCTTCTTAACGTCTACTGAAGGCGGAGTTAAATATCTGATTTCTGATTGAGTTGCTGCCATAATTAATTATTCTCCTTTACTGTTTCTTTAGATGATTTCAGATTTCTTCTCTTAGCTGCATATTCTGCGGCATACTTGTCTTGACGGAAAGTCAAGAAGCGGATCACACGCTCGTCACGACGGAAGTTCAACTCCAACGTAGCGATAACACTAGGATCTGCCTTGAATTCAACCAACTGGTAGAAGCCTGTTGTCTTCTTGTCGATAGGATAAGCTAACTTGCGCAAGCCCCAGTTCTCTTCATTCACGATCTCAGCTCCTTGAGCTTTCAGAAGGTTCGTGAATTTCTCTACCGCTTCCTTCATCTGAGCGTCAGACAAAACGGGAGTCAAAATGAAAACGGTTTCGTAATTGTTCATAAAACGCTGTTTAATATTGATTAATAAAAAATTTTGCGGTGCAAAGGTAGTGATTATTTGATAACTGGCAAATAGTTATACAACTTTTTTCAATCTTAGACTCATTTCACTCGTTTTAGCACCAACATCCAAAAATTCATGGCCTCCTCATTCCGGATCGTTTTCGCTTGCAAGGATAAAGTAGCCGCACCTTTCGATAAGGAAATCATACCGACAGAGCAAGGAGCAAATCCTTTCACATAAGACTCCTCCCGGAGAACCCTATCCAAATCCGCACCGAGCATGGGTTGGTCATTTACTTGATCCAATGTAAATACAAGATTCTCGGCATCCCGGTCCGTACGAAGTTCAAAAGTAGAGCCTATATTTCGTTTATCGCAAGTATAATAGATAAAAGCCTCGAACAAACCGGATTCCTCAACCTCCACATTCCAGCTTATCTCCGCTTCCGGGCTTTTCCAATTCGTAAAATAAGAACAATTCGGATAACGGTTGGAGCGTTCGATCGGGCCAGATATCCTCGCATCCCGGGCCGGTAGCTTTGAATAGGTTTCCCGCGGATGACCGATTATAAACGGACGGGTATCCTTCTTCGGGAAATCCGCCAGTAACTCATCCTTAAACCAATTCGAATAACGCTTCATCCGCTCATATATCTCGGGTTCTTTATCCGATACATCCTTCCGTTGCTCACGATCTATATCCGTTTTATATAAATGATCTTCCGCATCCAATAGATAATATGAGATACGCACACTCGTCTTACCTCCCCAATAACTATATAAAACCCGATCTATAGCAGGAGCTTTCTCATCCAGCAATCGCTGTCCCCAATCGATTCCGTCCAGTTTCCTTAACGGGGTATATTCTATTCCCGCCAAACCTAATAAAGTAGGGATTAAGTCTATAGCCCCGGACAACTGGGTTTCCACGGCCCCTTTCCTTATGTGTCCCGGCCAACGGATACAAAACGGCGAACGAACACCCCCTTCATCCGTAGAGCCTTTTCGCCCTTTCATCCCACCATTCCACCGGAAACTATTCGGGCCGTTATCCGAGAAATAAATAACAATCGTCTCTTGTTCCAAATCCAATGAATGTAACAAAGACAATACACGTCCGATATTCCAATCTAAATTCTCGGCCAAGGCCAAAGCCGCTTTCGTAAACGTAGTATCTTCTTGCTCCGGGAAAGTAGCTCGCTGCGACAAGGTACGATCTTTTACACGGTTCCACCAACTATCCGGGACTTGCATCGGACTATGAGGTGTGTTATAAGACAAGAACATAAAGAATGGATGTTCTTTATGATCACGTATATAATCCAAGGCTTTATCGGTCAGATCATCTATGATAAAGCCCTCGCCCGAAATAATCTCTCCGTTATGTTCCAACACCGGGTTCCAATAATTCCCCCAATGCCCGGAACAAAAACCATAGAACTCCTCGAAGCCCCTTGCGTTCGGATGGTAGGGATATTGCGTACCACTATGCCATTTTCCAAATAGAGAGGTAGCGTATCCGGCCTCCCGGAAATATTCCGCGATCGTTTTCTCTCCTAGATTAAAGCGCTCGCCTCCCCCGGTCGTAGAATTAACGCCACTCCGTACATGATAGCGTCCGGTCAAGAACTCCGCCCTCGTCGGGGATGACACCGGACAGACATAAAAATTCTCCAAAATCGTTCCCTCATGAGCGATACGATCTATATTAGGAGTTTGCACGAAGGTATTCCCCGTGAAGCCCAAATCGCCCCAACCTTGGTCATCCGATAACATTACGATGATATTGGGGAGTTGTTTTTGAGCGAAAGCCGGAATACAACCGGCCCCCACTCCCAAAACACTAAACAATACGCCTAACTTTGTCATTCGATTCAACTTTTTGCCTAATCAAGATTACCTTTATTGCGGACGGCTATATCCTTGATCCAACAATTTCTTCAACAACGCGGAAAGCTCATTCGCAATGCCTTTCTCACGCAAGAAGAGATTATTACTCTCCAAAGAATCGGTCCGCATATTATAAAGTTGGCCTTTCGGTCCATTCTTCACCGGGGATAAACGGGCGGGAGCCGTAAAACCACCGGAGCCCAGACAATCGATATATTTCCAATCTCCCTTCTTGATCGCTAATTTGCCGGAGCCGGACAAGTACATGATCTGGTCTCTCGTCGAGGCATTCATATCACCATCCAATACTTTCTTAAAGCTAAAGCTATCCTCTGCCTGTCCTTTAGGAAGGGATTGCCCGGTTAAATCCGCCAATGTAGCCAATATATCTACCAAGCCAACCGTTTGGGAACAAACCCCGGGGCACTTGATATGATCCGGCCAATGAACAATCAGCGGAACATGATGACCGCCGTCCCACGCATCACCTTTCTGCCCACGGCGGCTCCAGTTACTTTGATGCCCGTATTGCTGGATATCCTCCTCTTCCCATGCGCCTCCGTTATCACTGGCGAAAATGACAATCGTATTCTTCTCCAGACCTAATTCCTTTAGTTTGGCATTCACCCGAGCCACGACATTATCGATATCGCCCATAAAATCGCCATAGGTACCTAACTCAGTAGATCCCTTAAACTGAACGGTGGGCAGCCATGGGGTGTGCGGACCGGTTAACGGCATATATAAAAAGAATGGCTTGTCCTTTCGTCCTTCCCGATCGATAAAAGCGATACCCTCATCTACGATTGTCGGGAAACATTCCTCAAACTTAAAGGAGCGCGACATCTCTCCGTTACGCCACCAAACGCCCCGTTCCCAATAAATATCATTCTCGTTCGTATGTTTACGATCCCAAGCGTAAACCGTCTCATCCTGTTTCTTCGGATAAGCGTCCGCCGTCAAGATGACATCCGGGTCCACGACACGGTCATTACGCACGAACGCATAAGGCGGCATATCCAAGGAAGCCGGAAGGATGAAAGAATAGTCAAACCCTAATTCCGTAGGGCCTCTTTTTACAGGGGCGGAGAAATCCGTATTCGTATAACCAAATTTCTTAGGGGTAAGAATCTGTGGTTTCGAGTCATCTTTCAACTGCCAGTCGAGCCCTAGATGCCATTTCCCGACACAAGCGGTCGTATAGCCGGCATTACGCATCAAGGAACCGATCGTCAAACGCTCCGGTTCGATATATGGAGACAAGTACCCCCAATACTCGGACTTCTTCGGCGTACGGAAAAAATAACGTCCTGTCACTAAACCGTAGCGTGAAGGCCCACTCAACGCACCCGCAGAATGGGCATCCGTAAAACGGATACCGTTCCGGGCCAATTGATCGATGGCCGGTGTACGTACCCTAGCATATGGATTATTGCATCCAACATCCCCGTAACCCATATCATCCGCCAGAATGATCACGACATTGGGTTGCTTTTGGGCGAACACCACCGGCACATATAGTAAACCGGTGGCTAATAAAGACAACTTGATCTTCATATATTATTTTCTATTCGTTAATAACCTTGATTCTGAGTCAGGTTCGGATTCGCCTGCCGTTCGCTTAATGGAATCGGGAACAATAGCTGGGTTTCCGTATACACCTTACCCCAATTCGTCTTATAGCCGATAAAGTCCACATATTCCCCGGATTTATCATCCCGGATCTTACGGGTGCGTAGCATATCAAACCACATCTTATTCTCATAACATAGGTCAAAGTAACGTTGGTCCCAGACTTCCTCCAAGAATGCGCTTGCGTTGGTCTGCTTGAACGGCGCTAATCCGGCCCTTCCTCGTATTTGGTTCACAATATCGATGGATTGCTGGTTCGGAGTACCATCCGCATTCACTTGCGCTTCCGCATACATTAATAATACATCCGTGTAACGATATACACTCCAGTTCAAGTCCGACTTCGCCGTATTATCAACAGCTACTTGATCAAAAAACTTATAGATATAATAGCCATTCAAATCCATAAACTCCAACTCTGCCGCTCCCGGAGAGAACTTACTCGGATGCCCCTTGTAGTTCGTAAAGAAATATTGCTTCTCTTCCGTACGCTTATCTCCTTTCTCAAAGCTTTCCACGAACTCCTTGGTAGGGATCAGGCTACCATATTCCAAATCGTAGGCGGAAATGCCGGAACGAGAAGGTAAAAAGATACGTACCGACTCGTTATGCCGCTTGTTCAAGGAGAACTGAACTTGATAAATAAACTCTCCCTTATTATTCTGCGACGGAAGCCGTAGGCTCTCATAATCCGTGAAGAGCGTATACTCATTCGATTTTATAACCTCCAATGAACGTTTAGCCGATTCCGCGTAATAAGATTTACCTCCTTGCAAAGGATAACCGGCATACGTAAGATAGACATCCGCAAGAAGCGCTTTCACCGCTCCCATCGAGACACGCCCTGTATGATCGCTAAAAGCCAGATCCGATTGCTCGGCCTCCAACAAATCCGGAATAATGATCTCATCATAGATTTCCTTTACCGGGGCACGAGATACTTGCAGCTCTCCCAACTCCGACTGTACGGTCGTAATCTTAGGGACATCGCCAAAGATACGTACCAAATAGAAATAATACAAAGCCCTCATAAACTTCACCTCGGCCATGTAGCCATTAACCAAGGAAGCATCCAGATTCTCGAACTCCCCGAGTTTTTGAAGCGCGAGGTTACAGTTCGCTATACCTGCATAACAATCTTGCCACCAGTCCTCGATATATAAAGAACGATCACTCACCAGTAGATCCTGAAAGTCCTTATAATTCGATTGGGAATTCTCGGAAGTAGCTTTGCCAGTCATATATTCGAGCAATAAGATCGTATTACATCCCCAACCCGGGGTCATCTTATTAAAGACCGTATTCTTCAAATAAGCCGAATTCGTCAAGGCCAAAGCGGACTCCTTACTTGTCAACTTTGAATCGGTAGTCATCGTACCGGTAGGCTGCTCGTCCAAGAAATTATTACAAGAAGACAAGAATAACGCACATAATGAGACGATATAGATTTTATTTATTTTCATAACTCAATCGCATTAGAATTTAACATTTAAACCAAAAGTAAAAGTACGTGCCTTAGGCTCGCTGAAGTCGTCGATACCTTGTCCGAAAGCATCATCCTCATAGGTCGTAACCTCCGGATCATAGCCTTTGTACTTCGTAATACAGAACAAGTTCTGAGCACTCGCGTAGATTCTCAAATCCTGTAACTTTATCTTCAGGAGCAAGCTCTTGCTGAAAGTATATCCCAAGACGAAGTTCTGTCCCCGAACGAAAGAACCGTTCTGCATCCAATGTGAATCCGGATAAGAATCATAATACGATTTCATCGGACGACGCTGGGCAACCATCGTATGCTGGTTTTGCGGAGTCCAAGCGTTCAGATTCGACTTGAAGCCATTCGCTACGCCCGACCGGTCTTCAGCATTATGAGTAGCGCAATTCACGACATCATTCCCGAACACGAAGCGGAGATCGAAAGAGAAATCGAAATTCCTATAAACAAACGTATTAGAGATTGTCATCGTCCAGTCCGGGGAGGTACAGCCGATAATCGTATTATCCTCGCTATTGATCTTCCCGTCGCCATTCAAGTCCTCATACTTCACGTCTCCCGGAAGGCGGTTGTATTTAGCCGCTTCAGCGGCCTCGTCCTCCCCCCAAGTTCCCAGACGACGCAACCCCCAAAGTGAGCCAACAGGTTCGCCTACACGCAATATCAGCATATCCCCTTGCGCATGGCGGGGTTTCGGATAAATATCCTCATCATTCTCGCCTAAGTTCAATATCTTATTACGATTTACGTTAAATAATACTGTAGACATCCAGTTGAAATTATCCGTTTGGATATTATGCGTATTTAAGGTCAACTCAAAACCTTGGTTCTGCACGGAACCGATGTTCCGCATGATCGTATTCAATCCGGAAGTTCCCGGGATCGGTGCCTCCAATAATAAGTCGCTCGTCTTTTTATAATAATAATCTAAAGACAGATCGATACGCTGATTCAATACACTCACATCGACACCGGCATCCCATTGCAAGGTCTTCTCCCATTTCAAGTCCGGGTTACCGAACGTACTGCGGTATAGAGCCGTATAATAGTCATTATCAAAAATAGTATTCTCCGAGCCTAGCTTCTGGAAGAAAGCGTAATTGCCGATCTCTTGGTTTCCGGTCTCGCCGATACTGGTACGTACCTTTAAATTACTCAGCCAATTGACTCCTTTCAAGAAGCTTTCCTCCGAGGCTCTCCACGCAAAAGCGAAAGAGGGGAAGAAGGCATACTTATTATTCTTTCCAAACTTAGATGATCCATCGTAACGACCTGTAGCCGTAAACAAATACCGATCCTTCAAGGTATAATTGATACGTGCGAAATAAGAGTTGATAGACCAAGCATAATCATCCGATTTCGACGGTATCGTCACCGTTCCCGCTCCCAGATTATGCCATTGGTAAAAATCATCGCTGAAATTCTGCGAGGTAGCTTCCACGCTTTCGGCAACTCGCTGCTGCCAGCTTAATCCAAGCATCACATTCATGCGATTGTTTTTATTAAACTCCTTATTATAATTAAAGTAGTTCTCATTCTGCCAATACATTTCCTTCAAAGTCTCTATCGTAGCGATACCTCCCGCCGTCTTACTGAACTGGATCAGATCCTTACCCGAATAATAATTACGTTTCCTATTACTGGCATCTACGGCGAAAGTCGACTTAAAGTTCAAGTCGTCTGTGATCTTGAAATCCAGATATAGGTCGGCGATCGTCTGGATATTGGAAGTCTCGTTCACCATCTCTTCCAGATACCGGGAAGGTGTATCCTGTACCGCACCGGGGAAATCACGGTTGCTTCCCCAAGAGCCATCGGGATATTTTACGGGAATCAACGGAATAGCTTCCTGTACCAAACGCTTTACTCCATAACTCTTGTAATTATCGTTTCCCTTATTATAATTGAACGACATATTGGCACCCATTTTCAACCAATCCCGAAGCTGGGAATCCAAGTTGATCCTACCGCTATACCGGTCTAGGAAACCGTTACGCATCAAAGCATCCTTATGCATATATCCCAAATGCACGCTATACAAGGTCTTATCGGCTCCACCCCGGATGCTGACTTGGTGATTATGGTTGATAGCCGTTTGATAAGCCTCATCCTGCCAATCGGTATCATACAGCGGGTTACCGTTAGCATCGAACAAATTCGGCAGATCCGCCGGCGTCACTTTCTTGTACTTGCCTTGCGCATACCCTTCCGGATCATATTTCTGCCCATTATCCATCGTAGTATTGTAATTCTGCCACCACTCGGAAGCGTTCATCAAGTCCAGTTTCTTCGCCATCTTACCGATAGAGACATAACCGTCGTACGAGATCTGTGCTTTCTCGTTCTTGATACCTCGTTTCGTCGTAATCATGATCACGCCATTCGCTCCACGAGCACCATAGATAGCCGTGGCGGAGGCATCCTTCAATACTTCTAAGGATTCGATCTCGCTAGGATTCAACAGATTGATATTGCTTACGCCAATCACGCCATCTACCACATACAGAGGCTCATTCGATGAGTTGATAGAGTTGTTACCACGGATACGCACCCGTACTTTCCCGTCCGGCGTACCGCCATTCTCAAAGATCTCCACACCGGAAGCCTTTCCCGCCAAGGCCTGCCCAACATTCACCACCGGCTTGCTCAACAGCTTCTCCGCCTTTACGTTGGTAACCGATCCGGTCAAGTCGCTCTTCTTCATCGTTCCGTAACCTACGACTACCACCTCATCCAATGTCTGTGTATTCTCGCCCAGCTTGATAGAGAAACTCGTCTTTCCGTTCGCCGAGACCTCTTGCGTATTATAGCCGATATAGGAAACTTGAAGGACAGAGTTGTCATTTACCTCTAGCGTAAACTTTCCATCGAGATCGGTAATCGTACCGTTGGTAGTTCCTTTCTCCACCACGTTCGCCCCGATCACAGGATCGCCGTTCGTATCGACAATCACACCCGATACTTGCTTTTTCCCCTTGACAGTCTTGACCTCTTCCGGCACGATGATCACATAATTCCCGTTTATTTTATACGTGTATCCCGTATTCTTTAACAGCTGTGATAAGACCTGCAATACTTCCATATCTTTCTGATCCATCGAGACCTTTCTCGACACGTCCAATTGGCTATCATTATAAGCTATCTTATAAGCAGAGCTTGACTCTAGTTTCTCAAATGCCTGTTTCAATGAGATCGAACCTTCATGGAAGGTCACTTTCTGCGCATCGATAGGCAAGCTCCCAGCCATAGCGAGGCTCAGGCAAAGAATAGCGACACGTATAGATTTATTCCTGTTCATGCGATATTAGATTTTTTAGTTAAACATTTATATCTCCTTTGTAGTACGTACTCGCTATTAGGACAAGGGAAACGAGGAGCGCACCCAACGGAAAAACGTTAACGAATTATAAAAACCTAATATCTCCTTAACTCAATCAATATAGATCCCATCCTCTTTGATCTGATACTCCAAGCCGGGTATCATCTCCTTGACCAACATCATGATGTTCTCCAACGACTCATGCTTATTGAAATGGATCGTAAGCCGGTTGGAATGATAAGCGGAAGTACGCAAATGCACCTTCACGTTGTAGACACGTTCCAAGGTTTTCAAGATTTCCTCGAAAGAGTCGTTATTAAACAACAAGCCTCCCTCTTTCCAATCCGAGTAATCCGAGGCCACCACCTGCCGCACGTCCATCTTTCCCCGGGAAGGGATGTAGACAAGCTGCTCGTTAGGTCTCAATATACATGGAGCCACCGAGGGATCATCGGGAAGGATCTTCAAGGAACCTTCCTCCAAGGTCGTTGTTATTTTCTCTTGGTCCGGGTAGGCGGATAAATTGAACTCGGTGCCCAGCACTTGTACCCGCATCGCTTTCGTCCGCACGATGAAAGGTTGCTCGGGGCGTTTTCGCACCTTGAAATATCCCTCTCCCACCAGATAGATCTCCCGCTTATCCCCAATAAAGTCAGATGGATAAAGCAGCAAGGTACCGGAATTCAACCAAACCTCGCTACCATCGGGCAAGGTGATCCGCTCCCGCTTGCCGGAAGGCACGAACTGTTCCATAAAAGCCAGTTTCTTGACATCCTGCGCATCCCTGTATAGATAATAAGAAACACCCAACGACAACAAAGGAATCAGCCAGATAGCGGCGATACGTACCCACGCCGGGATACGCAGACGGCGGCGGGGCCTCACGCCCAATGTATTCTCCAACCGGGCGAAAGCCATCTCGCTCCGCTTATCCGCCTCCGGGAAACCGATCTCATTCCAGATATCCCGTAAAGCCTCTTCCTTTTCCCGCTCGTCTCCCGGCTCCGCCAATCGCTGATGTACCCGATCCACCATCTCCCCGGAGAACGAATGATGGAAAAAGTATTTTAATATCTTTTTTATAGGACTCATTCCTGCTTTTCTATTTTATCTTGTTTATAGGACCTCCTTTTGCCGCTTTACCCCCAAGCTATTAACACATCATAACAAGAAGGAAAGTCAATACCGCGTTCCGCAATTCCTTTAGCGCTAGGTTCAAGTGGTTTTCCACGGTCTTTTTCGAGAGTTGTAGATTCTCAGCGATCTCTGTGTTCGACAAACCCTCGTCGCGGCTCATCCGGTAGATCATCTTCCGCTGTGGCGGCATGGTCTCCACGATCATATCCACTAGCAACCGTAAATCCTTGGCAACTAAATCCTCGTAAGGCGTATCCCCTCTCTCCTCGTCTTCCACCCCAGCTCTCTCTAAGCTCTCCAGATTCACCCGGCGGGATTCGATATAATTGAACGCCGTATGCTTCGCCAGCACATAGAGGTAGGAACCGAACGTCCTCACTTCCGTGAAACGACTCCGATGCGTCCAAAGCTTTAGGAAAATCTCTTGAGTCAAGTCCTCGGCATCACTCTCGGACTTCACGAGTCCCAGCACGAAATAATAGACTTTCAGATGGTAACGCATGAACAATTCCCGGAAAGCGGTATGATTTCCAGCGGCAAATTGTTCTAAAATGGATTTTTCATCTGTCATCTCGATTAACTCCTTTCACGATACGGTGGGAGCAAATAAAGTAATAATAACCGGCCGTAAGAACGCTTTTCTTGTTAATAAATACAAAATTGAAAGAAATCCCCCGTATATCAAGCCCTCCCTTCCCGAAGATTTAAGGCTTCTAAAGGCATCCTTTAGCCGTTTTCTCCGTACCTACTCATCTTCTACCATCCGTTGTATGATCATCCACCAACTGTTAGAAGATCATGCAACGGATGGTGGATGATCATACAACAGCTGATAGAATATGAAAGTCTACGCTCGAAATCCTTTAAATGTAGGTTTCTTTCGCCTAATGTGTGATGAAGAATCGCTTACCACTTCCTTATGTTCTTTTTTTTGTCTAAGTTTGTTCCTTCAATGACATTCAATATGTATTGGTTACATCATTCTATCAATTTACTCAAGATCGTGCCCTTTTTGGGCGGTTGGTTATCCGACCGGTTGCTGGGAGACCCGGAAGGTTGGCCCCATCCGATCGTATGGTTTGGCAAAGCGATCAGCGCCGGAGAGAAAGTGTTGAATAAAGGCTCCGAGCGGGTCCTAAAAGGCGGCATACTGGCAGTCGTGCTTATCCTTGGCGTGTATTTAATCTGCGAGTGGATATTGTCGTGGGCTTGGATCATACATCCGCAGTTCAGTGGGTTGCTGACGGCTGTCGGCGTATTTTATTGCCTATCCGGGAAGACGCTTATTAAGGAAGTGAAGGCGGTGTTCGAGGCCGTGGACCGTAGCACGGAAGAAGGACGGCGGCAAGTGGCGCGGATCGTTGGGAGGGATACCTCGAACCTGTCGCCGCAAGAGATACGGGCGGCGGCGTTGGAGACCTTGTCCGAGAACCTGAGCGACGGCGTGATCGCCCCGATGTTTTGGTTCGCCCTGCTGGGGTTGCCGGGGATGATGGCTTACAAGATGGTGAATACACTGGACTCGATGATCGGTTATAAGAATGAGCGTTACCTAGAGTTCGGACGGATAGCGGCGCTAATCGACGATATCGCCAATTACATCCCGGCCCGCCTCACGGCCTATTTGATGTTGCTTGTCTCCAATAATTGGGGGAAAAGGGATTTCGTACGGCGTTTCGGCCCTGAACACGCAAGCCCTAATTCCGGTTATCCAGAAGCGGCCTTGGCGGCGGTCTTGGACTGCCAGTTCGGGGGGACGCACGATTATTTCGGCAAACCGGTGGAGAAGCCTTATATCGGAACGAACGCGAGGCCTTTCACGACCGAGGATATGCGTATCGCCATTCAAGTGAATAGTAATACGGAACTGGTGATGGGTGTGATCGTCACCCTTATTTTACTAATAATATAATATTAATAATATGGAAATTAGATTAAACAAACTGATAAGCGAAGCCGGTGTTTGCTCACGCCGGGAAGCGGACAATTTCATCGAGATGGAACGGGTAACCGTAAACGGCAAGCAACCGCACGTAGGCCAGAAGGTCACGGCGGAGGATGTCGTATTGGTGGACGGTGAACGCTTGAACGTAGAGAAATATATCCGCCTGCAAGAGGAGGAGAAAAAGGAGATGCAGCAAGAAAAAGAATTACTCGGCACGCTCCGGAAAGCGAAACCCGAGAACAAGGGAGGCCGTGAAGGCGCTAAAATGGAGAAGTTCGGAAAGTTCAATAAATACGCTGCCGCCCGTAAGGCGCAGAAAGAGGGAGGCTGGAAATCCAAGACCGCCAAGCTTACCGACGAGGAGAAGTTATTGCGAGATGCCTTACGCCCCAAGTTCGGAAAGGCACTGAGCAAATCGGCGGTGGCGCAACGGATCGCCGCCAACCCGAAATCGGCCGCCCTTCGGAAGACGAGCAAGAACAACCCGATCAACAAGGCGAAACGTGCCGCCCACCGGAAAAACAGGAATCACGGAGGCGATGAGTAAGAAAGTGATCTTAGTGACTGGAGGACAGCGGTCCGGCAAGAGCGGGTACGCACAGAGGCTCGCCTTATCGCTGTCGCCCAACCCGGTTTACCTAGCTACCTCCCGCATCTGGGACGAGGAGTTCCGGAAGCGGGTGGAACGCCACCAGCGAGACCGTGGACCCGAGTGGACCAATATAGAGGAAGAGAAATACTTGAGCCGCCACGATCTTACCGATCGTGTCGTGGTGATCGATTGCGTAACCCTTTGGGGGACTAACTTCTTCTTCGACAATCAAAGCGACGTGGAATTATCTCTCTCCCTCCTCAAAGCGGAGTTCGATAAACTCTCCCGGCAAGATGCCTACCTGATCTTCGTGACGAACGAGCTGGGTATGGGAGGCGTGCCGATAGACGAGGTGCAACGTAAATTTACCGATATGCAAGGCTGGCTCAACCAATATATTGCCTCTAAAGCGGACGAGGTTGTCTTGATGGTCAGCGGAATCCCCGTCAAGATCAAGGAATAAGAACAACGACTTATATAAAATACTACTATCATGATACAATTTCACATCGAGGCCCCGGACAAAGGGCTGGAGGCCGCTTTACAAGACAAGATCGATAATCTGACAAAGCCGAAAGGCTCATTGGGAACGCTCGAGGCGCTCGCCCTGCAAGTGGGATTGATCCAGCAGACCTTATCGCCTGTCTTGCGTCATCCCGTGAACGTAATCTATGCATCGGATC
>NC_009615.1:3252500-3407500 GCF_000012845.1 Parabacteroides distasonis ATCC 8503 | reverse complement strand
TGCGCAAGAATTATAACAATCAGTATGGAAACATTTTATTTGTTCTTGGTCATATTTTTGTTTGTATTGGCCATCGTAGATTTATCGGTCGGTGTTAGTAATGACGCCGTGAATTTCTTGAATTCAGCTATCGGCGCAAGAGCCGCATCCTTTAAAGTTATTATCGCTATCGCTGCCGTGGGAGTCTTTGTTGGTGCGGCGTTATCCAATGGTATGATGGATATTGCCCGGCATGGTATTTATCAACCCCAGCATTTTTATTTCTCGGAGATCATGTGTATCCTTGCGGCCGTTATGCTTACGGATGTGGTGTTACTGGATATTTTTAACTCGTTAGGTATGCCGACCTCGACAACGGTTTCCATGGTGTTTGAGTTGGTGGGTGGAACGGTAGCGATTGCCTTGGTAAAGATCGCTAGTTCTTCAGGCGCTTTGCAATTGGGGGATCTGCTGAATACAGAGAAGGCTTTTACCGTGATTCTGGGTATCTTTCTTTCTGTGGCGATCGCTTTTTTCTTTGGTGTGATCGTGCAGTATCTGTCCCGGATATTGTTCTCATTTAATTATAAGAAAAGTTCTAAATATTTTATTGGTCTGTTCGGAGGTTTAGCGGCCACTTCCATCATTTACTTTATGCTGATAAAGGGACTGAAGACAAGTTCTTTTATGACGGGTGAGTTCAAGGATATGGTGTATGCCAATACGGGGATGATCGTTTTGGGATGTATGGTATTTTTTACGATCTTGATGCAGGTATTGCATTGGTTGAAGGTGAATGTATTCAAGGTGGTCATTTTGATGGGTACGTTTGCCTTGGCGTTGGCTTTTGCCGGGAATGACTTGGTGAACTTTATCGGAGTCCCCTTGGCTGGCTATTCCTCTTATATGGACTTGATGGCGCAGGGAGGGACCACTACCACGGATACATTTTTGATGACCTCCTTGTTGGGACCGGCCCAGACACCTTGGTATTTCTTGGTGGGGTCCGGGATCGTGATGGTAATCGCCTTGGCTACCTCCAAAAAGGCTCAGAACGTGGTGAAGACTTCCTTGGATCTGTCTCGTCAATCGGATGGAGAGGAGTCTTTCGGTACATCGCCTGTCGCACGGGTATTGGTACGGAATTGCAGTAATATATCCGCTACGATATTAAGTATCGTGCCCACTCCGGTTAAGAACTGGATTGATAGCCGTTTCAACCAAAGCGAGATGATCATGGATGACAAGGCTAGCTTCGACTTGGTACGTGCCTCGGTGAACGTGGTTTTGTCCGGATTGCTGATCGCTTTGGGAACCTCCTTGAAATTGCCTTTATCTACGACGTATGTGGCTTTCATGGTCGCTATGGGTACTTCGTTGGCAGACCGTGCTTGGGGGCGTGAGAGCGCCGTATATCGCATCACAGGCGTATTGTCCGTGATAGGTGGTTGGTTCATTACGGCAGGGGCTGCTTTTACGATCTGTTTCATCGTCGCTCTTTTGATTTATTGGGGAGGTATTCCAGCTTTGGTCGCTATGATTGGTTTGGCGATCTATTCGTTGGTTCGTAGCCACTTCGCTTATAAGGCTAAATTGCGGAAAGAGGCATTGAAGGAGGAGGTGAATTCTACGGTGTCTAAACTTCGTAAGGCTACGGATACCCGTGAGGCTTTGGCCCTGTTCCGCGAGCATAGCCGTGAGGAATTACAATCCGATCTGGATTTTACGGCGGAAGTATTCGGTAAGGCGGTAAATGGATTCATGAATGAGAACCTCCGTGAGTTGCGCAAGGTCTTGACTGCCGTGGAGGAGAAGAAGATTCATTTGAAGCAAGTGAAACGTGTCGGTACGCTTGGCGTTACCCAATTGGATCACGATATCGCCGTGGAGAAGGGGCTTTATTATTATCAAGGAAATGACTTCGCCAGCGAGATCATATTCAGTATCCGTCGCTTGGCCGAGCCGCTGAAAGATCATATCGATAATAATTTCAGCCCGTTGAGTCCGGTACAGAAAGATGATTTTGGTAAGGTATCTGAACAAATCATCTCCTTCTTGAGAAATTGCGCTACTATGATCCGTAAAAACGATTATATTGGTTTTGAGGAGCTGATCGCTGAGTCGATTACCTTGATGAACCAACTTACCGCCTTGAAGAAAGGGGAGTTGAAGCGTATCCAAGGGCAGTCCGGCAGCACGAAGGTGAGCATGGTTTATTTGAACATGGTACAAGAGGCCCAAAACGTGGTTTCTTTTACGGCGAACCTTTTGAAGGTGAGTAGGAAGTTCCAGAAGGAATAATCAGTCTCTATTATATTGGGATGATGGGAGACGGGGCATGCCCCGTCTCTACTGGTTTATAGGGTTAGCATCTTCTTTTCTTTGACTAAATCACTCTCGTCCATCCGCAGGGATGGGACTGTACACATCTTGATAAAATCTCCTGTCTGGCAAGTATAATCATAGTAGACCTGTTGTTCCGGGGTAAAATCTTCTTTATCGATCAGTCCGCTTTTCCGGCTCATGAATTCATCGATCTCCGTGCTTTCTGATTCCTTGATAAGAAGGATTCGGCGGGCGATCGGGTTACGATTATAATCTTGCCCGATGTATAATCCTCGTAATTGGCGAGGATTCTTGAAAAATGGTATTTGCAGGTATATCGTTACCATCGTGAATTGGGGCGCTTGGTTCTCGTTCAGCATGCAATGGAAATTCTGAGGATCGGGCATGATCCCGAATCCCCATTGAGCCTCTCCATAAGCGCTGATCCGCCCTACACGGACTTGATTATCCGAGGGGGAGAGTAGGAAGGGTTCCATCTTGAGGCAGTCCGAGGAGGAAGAAAGGCTGTAACTGGTATAGATTCCTTTGAAAGCCTCTATTTTAGAGGCGGAGAGCCGTGTCTCCTCCATCAATTGCTTGGCGAAAGGATTATCTTTTAGGCTATCCGGTTCGGCGAGCTCCATCTGGTCTAGGCGAAGGATCATCTCCTCTATATGGGAAAGCAAACGTTTTTTCGACACGTTATTCACTAGGGCGAGCGCCGAGTCCAGTGCTTCTTCCGGCGGGTAACTCTTGATGCCCTCGAAATAATTCGGCAATACGGTCGTATATAGGGAGGACAATATGCTGGGAGCCATATCGATCCAGTTGGCTATCTCTTTCATCTTAACCCCATTGCTTCGTAGATATTCGATCTTTCGGTAGAATTCTTGAAGATTGTTCATGTGTTTATATTCTTGATTTACTTTACAAAATAAGAGGACATATGTTGCGTTTCCGTTTCATGAATGTTACATAAATATTTCTTTATAATTTATTGATTCCTAGTTGGGTATTAATAATATACATTCATGGGTTCAGTAATATGTCTGTAACATGGCGGCTGTACTTTTGCCTTCGAAAATAAAACGACAGAAGATTATGGACACTGCGATACAGAGCAATAAAACATCCCGGAAACGGATTTCCGATCTCCTTTTCATCCTATGGGCCGGAGGGGCCGCCTTGCTTTCTTATTCCTTGGTATATATGTTGCGTAAGCCGTATACGGCTGCCGCTTTCGAGGATCTGGAGGTATTCAATATGGACTATAAGGTGGCGGTCACGATCGTGCAGATCTTGGGATACGTGGTGTCGAAGTTCATGGGAATTAAGTTGATATCGGAGTTGCGGCGGGAAGAGCGTTTGCGGTTCATCTTGATGTCCGTGGTGATGGCGGAACTTTCGTTGGTATTCTTCGGGTTGCTCTCGGCTCCTTATAATATAGCGGCGATGTTCTTGAACGGGCTTTCGCTGGGGTGCATGTGGGGGATTATTTTCAGCTTTATAGAAGGACGTAGGATGACGGATGTCCTCGCTAGTTTGTTGGGCGTAAGTATGGTGATCAGTTCCGGTACAGCGAAGTCTGTCGGCTTGTACGTGATGGATATATGGCAGGTCAGCGAGTTCTGGATGCCGGCTTTGATCGGGGCGGTGGCATTGCCTTTGCTAGCCTTGTTGGGATATGCGCTAAACCGGCTTCCACAACCTACGGAGGAGGATATCGCCTTGAAGTCGGAGCGGGAGACCTTGAACGGGCGGCAGCGTTGGGAGCTTTTCAAGAACTTCATGCCTTTCTTGACGATGCTTTTCGTGGCGAATATAGCGATCGTGGTGTTACGGGATATCAAGGAGGACTTCTTGGTGAATATCATTGATATGTCCGGTTACTCGCCTTGGTTGTTCACGCAAATAGATAGCGTGGTGACCTTGACTATCTTGGCGATCTTTGGTTTGATGGTGCTCGTGAAAGATAATTTTAAGGCGCTTTCAGTCCTGTACGGTTTGATTATTACGGGCATGATGGTCATGGCGTTCGTGTCGTTTGGGCAGGAGCGGATGGGATTGAGTCCGGTGACATGGCTTTTCTTGCAGAGCCTCTGCCTGTATATGGCTTACTTAACCTTCCAGACGATTTTCTTCGATCGCTTCATCGCTTGTTTCAAGATACGGGGAAACGTCGGTTTCTTTATTGTCTTAACAGATTTTCTGGGGTACACGGGTACGATACTGGTATTGGTGCTAAAGGAATTCGTGGGTACGAGATTGGATTGGGCAGTATTTTATAACCAACTTGCCGGATATGTAGGGATCTTTTGCTGTGCCACTTTTGTCGCTTCCTTCGTATATTTGCGGCAACGCTATCGCAAGGAGACCGCTTTATGTGGCTGCGAGGAAATAGCAACTCTTGAGCCTACCGAAAACAATGTCCTTACGATCGCTTAAACAAGAAAATTATTAAATACGATACATACAGAATATGAAGAAGATTTCAGGTGTCATTATGGATTGGGCCGGTACGGCCGTGGATTATGGATGCTTCGCTCCGTTGAACGCTTTCCTCAAGGTATTCTCGGAAGAGAAAGGGATTGATATCACTTACCGGCAGGCCCGTGAGCCGATGGGTCTCTTGAAGATCGATCATATCAAGGCGATCTTGAGTATGCCGGAGGTGAACGAGAAGTTCCGTGCCTTGTATAAGAGGGACTGGAACAAGAGGGACGTGGATGAGATGTACACTAGTTTCGAGAAACATTTGTTCGCTTCCTTGAAGGATTTCACCACTCCGATACCGGGAGTCTTGGAGACGATGGCGATGCTTCGCGAGCAAGGTATAAAGATCGGCTCTACGACCGGGTACACGGCGAAGATGATGGAGATTGTCCGTCCCGGAGCCGAGGCCAAAGGATATAGGGTAGATAATCTGGTGACACCGAACGAGGTCCCGGCCGGTCGCCCCGCTCCGTATATGATCTATAAGAATATGATCGATTTGGCGATTCCTTCCGTAGATCAAGTGGTGAAGGTAGGAGATACGATCGCTGATATTAAGGAGGGCGTGAACGCCAAGGTATGGAGCGTCGGTATCGTGACCGGTAGCAACGAGATGGGCGTGAGCGAGGAGGAATATAACAGCCGTCCGGCGGAAGAATGGGAATCTCTGAAGAAAGAGGTGCGTGAGCGTATGTTGGCGGCGGGGGCTCATTTCGTCTTGGATACGATCGCCGAGCTGCCTGCTTGCATTGAGAAGATTAACAACAGGGATCAAGCCTGATAACCGAATAAAATAAAACAATCATATGAGAAACTATTTATTATTGACACCGGGTCCGTTGAGTACGTCGCAGACGGTACGTGAGGCCATGCTTCAGGATTGGTGTACGTGGGATAAGGATTATAACGAGGGTATCGTTACCCCGATCCGTAAAGGCTTGCTGGCGATAGCGGGACTGGACGGGGATGCGTACACCAGTGTCCTGCTGCAAGGTAGCGGAACGTATTGTGTGGAGGCTACGATCGGGGCCACCGTGCGTCCGGAGGATAAATTGTTGATCCTCGCTAATGGCGCTTATGGCAAACGTATGGCGCAGATCGCCGATTATTATCATATCAATTACGTACTGGTCTCTTTGCATGAGACGGAACTGGTAACCGGCGAGGTAGCCCGACGTGCCTTGGAGGAGCATCCCGGTATCACGCATCTCTCAATGGTACATAGCGAGACCACGACCGGTTTGTTGAATCCGATTGAGGAGGTAGCCGAGGTGATCAAGGGCCGGGGGATTACCTTTATCGTGGATGCGATGAGCAGCTTTGGCGGTGTCCCTATCGACGTGAAAGGTTTAGGTATCGACTTCTTGGTCAGTAGTGCGAACAAATGTATTCAAGGAGTTCCCGGCTTCGGCTTTATCCTCGCCCAAAAAGATAAATTGATGGCGACGAAGGGGAATGCCCGCTCGCTTTCCTTAGATATCTATGCCCAGTGGGAAGCGATGGAGAAAGGGGGAGGCAAATGGCGTTTCACGTCTCCGACGCACGTGGTTCACGCTTTCTACCAAGCGATGAAGGAATTGAACGAGGAAGGCGGTATCACGGCTCGTTATAAGAGATATCAAGAGAATCACCGAGTATTGGTGGAAGGTATGCGTGGATTGGGCTTTAAGACGTTACTGTCCGATAACGCGCAAGGACCTATTATCACTTCGTTCTTATATCCCTCTGCGGATTTCGATTTCGCCTCGTTCTACGTGCGGCTAAAGGAGAAAGGCTTCGTGATCTATCCGGGTAAGATCTCGGATGCGGATACATTCCGTATCGGTAATATCGGAGATATCTTCCCGAAAGATATGGAAGCCTTGATACAAGCGATTAAAGAGATCCGGTAATCGATGCCCGTAACGTAACGAGTCCTTCGGGGCCCATATTGAACAGCAAATCAGCAATACTCAGATTGGGGAGGAATCCGAATTTCTCCCGGAATACTTGATAATAAGGTTCCGGGCGGAAGGCGGGATCTTCCCCTTCGTGTTTCGGGCGGATCGTTTCCCGGAAATCGTTGGCTACCTCCGGTTCATAATGCTCGGTGTAGACGACTGCGGGTTGCATATCCAACAGGTCACAGACCAGACGGCGCAATTCCTCGTTGAAGTCGAGGAGGAACTCGTATTTCTTTTCGTAGAAAGGAGCGAGGTCATCGGCATAATACTCGAAAAACGGACTCATATTGTAGGCCGACACCAAGGCGTTCCAGTGTAGGTGCCGCCAGTTTCCGTGGTCGGAGATACGGATGTCCTTGGTCTGGCATTTCAAGGTATCCGGCTTGACGATGGGGATGGATAGGGAGAGCGGGCCGTTCGCGGCGGCGATGACGCAGCGGTTACGATAGGTTTGCTTCACGTAATTCTCGGCGGTCTCGATACGGACTTCCGGGTATTGGAGCATCTTGCAATATTGTTGTATGGGGCCTAGATAGGCGGTCGCTATATATACAGGTCGCATGATTAATGAACGGGTTTAAAGATTCGTTGTTTGTCGGGGCTGTACCAGCAGAGCCAAGCGTTGCCGACGATATGGTCGGCCGGTATGAAACCGAGATGGCGGGAATCTACCGCCTCGTTGGTATTATCGGACAGTACCCAATAGTAGTCTTGTCGGAAAAAGAAGAAATTAGTCTCCCGCCCGTCCAGATATAACTTTCCGTCGCGGAAGGAAGCCTTGCCATCCGTCTCCCGCAGGATGATCTCCTTGCAGGCGGTGAGCGAGGCTGCGTCCAGCGGGTAAGCCCGGTCTTTCCGGGGGACGATCAACATGTATTCTTGCATTTGTTCCCCGATAAAATGACGGTTTATGGCATCGGGCAATTCCTCCCTCAATTGATATTCCTCGAAAGCCGTGAGGCTGAGCATGCAGCCAAAACTTTCCTGCCTGAAATCCCTAAGTGGGATGTCCAACTTCTCTAACGTCTCCAAGAACGTCTCCTTGGCGCTCAGTGTTATGAAATAGGAGCTGAGGGAGCGGGGAGAGCGGGGGATTTTCTGCCCGTTTATCGTATATCCGTCCATGCTGACCCGGATCGTATCGCCCGGCATACCGATGCAGCGGCTGATGAATAAGGGAGCATCCGCTGAATCTCGAGAGAGCGGACTGGTAAAAAGCACGACCTTGCCCCGGACGGGCTTATTCTTCCCCGGTATTTTATTGACTAGGATATAATCCCCTTTATGCAAAGCCTCTTCCATAGAGTCCGTGGAGATGCGATAGGACTCTATGCAGAAAAGGCGTATGAGCATGACGATCCCCGAGGCTAGCGCGAAAGCTGCCAGCCATTTCATGAGAACTATCAGGAATCGTTGGATTGTCATAATACGAAGTTTTCACCTCTTAATCCGGATGAACCCAGCGGAACAGGCGGTTCCAACGGATACCACCGTCGAACAGGCTGCGATCCTTGTCCAAGGATAGCCAAACCAAGATCGGCTTGCCGACAATGTGATCCTCGGGTACGAAACCCCATGAGCGGCTATCTGCGCTATTATGGCGGTTATCGCCCATCATCCAGTAATAATCGTATTTAAACGTATAGGAAGTCTCGGGCTTGCCGTTGATGTAGACCTTGCCGTCCTTCACTTCCAAGGTGTTGTTCTCGTAATTCTTGATACAACGGCTGTACAACGCCAGATTACGTTCGTCCAACGGGATGGTAGCCCCTTTCTTCGGGATCCAAAGCGGCCCGAAGTTATCACGGGTCCAGCCAGTATTGTATCCGACCGGATAGGTAGGGCCGCCCAACGTCTCCGGCTCGATGATAACCTTCTTCACGGTAGGTAACTTCTCCGCTATCGCCAAGGCCTTTTTCGTGAGTGGCAGGCGATATACCGGGTTGTACTGTCCCTTCGCGTTAGGCGTAAAGCCTAGGTATGACAATAGGTTTTGGTAATAACCGCCGCTGGAGGCCAGCATACGGTCATCCTTGCTTACGTCCATCAAACGGAATTGCTCCTCTGTGATCGGGGAACCGTCTGTTTCGATGAAGTAGTTGAACTGCATATCTTTCGGGTTCTCGGCGGGTTTACCGTCTATGTACACTTGGTTGTCTATGAGTTGGAGCGTATCACCCGGCATACCGATACAACGTTTCACGTAATTCTCCCGTTTGTCGACCGGGCGGTACATTACCTCGCCGAACGTGGCCTTATCCAATAAGATACGTTCCCGTCCGTACTCCTCGACCAAGGAGTAGTAATCCGGGTTTTGCACTTTCACGGCGATCGTGTCGCCTGCGGGGAAGTTGAACACTACGATATCATTACGTTTCACGTGGCCCAAACCTTTCACCCGTTTGTAGCCCCATTCCGGCCAATCCAGATACGATTTGCAGTTAAAGATCGGCAACGTATTTTGTACCAACGGGAAGGAGATCGGAGTGTTCGGAATGCGAGGGCCGTAACTTAATTTGCTGACGAACAGGTAATCTCCTACCAGCAAGGATTTCTCTAGGGAAGAACTCGGTATCTGATAGTTCTGGAAGACGAACAAATTGATGAAATAAACGGCTACCAGTGCGAATACGATATCGTCCACCCATTCCAATACGTTGCGTACCGCCGGGTTCTTAGACCGTTTCCAAGCTCCCCAAGGGATGTAGTGCGTCAAGAATATATCGACTAGGACGATTAATCCCAGCAGTAACCATAAGTTTTGCATCCAGATAGCGAACAACGTGTATAATACGGCCGCTATACTAAACTTGATCCATTGTTTTTTCGTGAACTTCTTCATCTTTTAGCTAATACGTTTAGAATTTGAATAAGTCATTCATGCCTAGGAAACCTTTCTTTCCGGCGGTAAACTCTGCCGCTATTACGGCGCCTAGCGCAAATCCGGCACGGCTCTTGGCATCATGCTTGATACTGATCGTATCTACGTCCGACTCATACGTGATCTCGTGGATACCCGGAACCTCACCCTCACGGATGGCGTGGATCGGCAGGTCGGTCACGCTCTCGGCGTTCTCTAAGGTCCAGCGGTCTTTACGATCGATGTTTTCCAAGATACCTTCGGCCAACGTGATAGCCGTTCCACTGGGTGCGTCCAGCTTGTGGATATGGTGGACTTCCGTCATCTTAACGTCGTAGGAGGGGAAGTTGTTCATGATTTTCGCCAGATACTTATTCATGGCGAAGAAGATATTTACGCCGATGCTGAAGTTGGAGGCGTAGAAGAAGGTTTTGCCCTCTTTCTCGCATTTCTCCTTGATCTCGCCGATACGGTCCAGCCATCCGGTAGTACCCGATACGACCGGCACGCCTACCTCGAAACATTTCATATAGTTATTGAAAGCGGTAGCCGGGGTAGTAAACTCAATCGCCGCGTCGGCGCTCTTGAACGCTTCTGAATATATATCCTCAGCGTTATTGATATCTATGATGGAAACAATTTGATGTCCTCTTTGGATGGCGATCTGCTCGATCGTTTTGCCCATTTTCCCGTAACCTATAAGTGCAATTTTCATACTTTAATTCAATTAATGTCGCAAATATACAGAAAATGAATTACATTTGAATCCAAAATCTTAACTCTGAAAGAATATGGAACGTTTATTACACTATGTTTGGAAATACAAACTCTATGCGAGTACTCCATTGACTACCACCGAGGGGCTTCCTATCGCTGTTATCGATCCCGGAATACAAAACACCGACGCCGGTCCCGACTTCTTCAACGCCAAGGTAAAAATCGACGGCACGGTATGGGCGGGAAGCGTGGAGATCCACGAAAAAGCTTCCGATTGGTTGCTGCATCATCATGATTCAGATAAGGCATATGACTCCGTTATCTTGCATGTAACGGGTGTGAATGACGCATCTATCTGCCGGATGAACGGTGAGCCTATTCCTCAATTGATATTATCCGTTCCGGAACCTGTCCGGAAAAATATCGATTGGTTATTGGTAAGAGAGGTGCCCGTCCCCTGCCTCGAGCGGATTCAAGATGTGGACTCCGTACATCTGGCCTCATGGATGGATGCCTTGCTCGGTGAGCGGCTGGAACGAAAGACAGAGGATATATACCGTCTGTTGGATCAGTATCAAGAGGATTGGAACGAGGTGTTCTATATCCTATTAACCCGTAGTTTCGGCTTTGGCGTGAATAGCGACGCTTTCGAGTGGTTGGCGAAAAGCCTCCCCCTGCGATATATCCAAAAGCAAAGGGCTAGCGAGTCGCAAGTAGAGGCGATGCTTTTCGGACAAGCGGGTATGCTCTCGGAAGAGGGCTCCTGCCATTACTACCGTCTGCTGAGGCGGGAATATGAGTTTCTCCGCCATAAGTTCGGGCTCAAGCCTTTGGATGACTCCTTGTTCAAAAGCCTCCGTATCCGTCCGACCAACTTCCCGCATGTGAAGTTGGCGCAACTGGCCGCTATCTGGCATCGGTACGATACGTTATTCTCGATGATCCTGTCCGCTTCTTCTCCTAAAGAGATCAAGGATTATTTCCGTATCCAACCCTCGGATTATTGGAAGAATCATTATCATTTCCAATACGCCTCGGTGGAAAAAGATAAAATGATCGGGGAGAATGCCTTGAATATCCTGTTAATAAATACGGTAGTCCCTCTGCTATTCGCTTACGGCGGTCGAAATAAACTTCCTGAGTATTGCCTGCGTGCGACCCGCCTCTTGGAGAGTATCCCGCCGGAACGCAATCATATCGTAACCGCTTTCGCTCGATCCGGTATCGAAGTCCATAACGCTGGTGATACGCAATCACTCATCCAGTTAAAACGAGAATATTGCGAGAAGCGAAAGTGTTTGTATTGCCGGATTGGGTTCAGGTTGCTGAAACGGAGTGTTAATCCTCCTCCTTGATGGGGGCATGTATGTATTTGCCGTCTTTGTGGTTGTTAGTAATATAATTATATATAAGTCTTCCTGCCGGGAGAAAAATATATACCAAGTGGTATGCTTACTGCTTTTCCTTTTAAAAAAGGTATATTGTAAATTCTGCCCGTATCTGCTGAAATAGACTTGAGCGTAGGGGGTAAGATGATAATGTGGCGCATAGGGGATCGTTTTTACGAAGTCAATGATATCATCTACGATGTTTTCTCCATGTTCTATGTATGAGACGTAATCTTTCTCAAGTAAGGTTTGGGCTAAAACATCTAAAAAATCGTAAACTTCAGGGAGTAAGGCTACTTTATTGGTTTACTTCATGGCTATGTTTTTGATTGAATAATTCTCTTAATCGTATTTTCGCTTCTTTCCGGAATGTCTCCGGGTCGAGTGCTCTTTCCCAATCCTTGTCAAATTGAGTTTGTCCGATAACTCCTAGCTGTTTCAATATAGGATTGATCATATCCCCATATTTCTTTAAGTCGATACGGACGTAGCTGTTGTTCCCTGCCGCATCTTTCTCCAATTCGATACCTGATACTTCTGACATAGTCGTTGTATTTATTTGGTTATATTCCTATTAGATGCAAAGATACTGTTTTATATAAATGCCCGCTTCATTTTTAGTGATTTATTTTACAATAAGTTCGATACGAATTGCCATTTTGTAAATGATTGATAACCAATTTCAGAAAAACACGTACATGTTTTTTGCGAAACACTATGGTGTTTTTTCGAAAACATGTACGTGTTTTCTGGAAAACAAGCTAATGTTTTTTCCTGTCTGAGTTGCGATGACATACTTTAAGAGAAAAAAATGACAATAAGGGCTTCTGTTTACTGTCTTACAAAAATTAGTTGATATGAAATCCGTGATGTGGGAATATCCGGACAATGCTTTATTTATAACATGATATGATTAAGAAAATCTCTCTTTATCTACTCAAATATCTTGGAATAGTTAAATATAAGACCTATATTTGTTGATAGGATTTAACCTATTGTTAATAAAGAAAGGACGGTGGAAGTAAACAAAAATTTTATCATGTTATTGGCATATTTATGCCTTAGTCATATACTGACGAATATTCGGGGATACGGAGTACTATATATGCTTGATATCTCTGAGGTTGGATCGGGAAGTTATCAGTTAACTGGTAAGGGCTTTGGGAGGCTATCTTTATGGAGTTATTGAAAGATAGTTTTTATATCGAATATTTATGAACGTGCAATATGGGATGGAGTATGAGTAAGAAGTATATACTGAGGAGTAAATGGTTTTTGTCTATGGCTGTTCTTTTATTATTTGCGACAGCCAATGCGCAGGAGATTACAAAGGAAAAGGAACCGGCTCGGTTTGGTATTGGTATCGCCTATGGTTTTAAAGATCGGGTGAAGGAGCTAATACATCCGATAGAGCTTACGGTACGGTATAATCTTTCAGAAAAGCATTCATTTTATGTGAATGTGCCGTTGGGATGGAAAAGTTGGAGAGACGATTATGCTTCTGTAGATCCCGTCATACGGGGTTACTATACTCATAAAATGCGATTGTATGGTTTGGGCATTGGATATGATTATTCCATTGTGTCGTATAAGAACTTAGATCTGTTTGCGGGTGGAGGATTGGAATACCAAAGATTCTATTTTCGATATCAGGAGGTTCAAGAAGGAAAGCCTTACCCTTTTCTGAGAGATAGATTCAATGATTATTCTTTATATCCCAAAGTGGGATTGAGATATACGTGGCGATTTGTAGGTGTTGAGTTTGATTATAGATGCTATTTCTCCGTGAGAGGGTTGGATCATTATTCCGAACAATTCTCAGAACTTCCTCGTGAAGTGGATTATGATACACATATCGATCATGCTTTTCGATGTGGAGTGTATTTTTTGTTTTAAACCTTTAAATTGATTTATTATGAAACGAACAAAGTTGTTTTTATCCATTTTGGTATGTTTTCTTTTGCTATTTGCGACATCCAATGCGCAGGAGATTACAAAGGAAAAGGAACCGGCTCGGTTTGGTATTGGTATCGCCTATGGTTTTAAAGATCGGGTGAAGGAGCTAATACATCCGATAGAGCTTACGGTACGGTATAATCTTTCAGAAAAGCATTCATTTTATGTGAATGTGCCGTTGGGATGGAAAAGTTGGAGAGACGATTATGCTTCTGTAGATCCCGTCATACGGGGTTACTATACTCATAAAATGCGATTGTATGGTTTGGGCATTGGATATGATTATTCCATTGTGTCGTATAAGAACTTAGATCTGTTTGCGGGTGGAGGGTTGGAATACCAGAGATTTTATAATCGATATCAGGAGGTTCAAGAAGGAGAGCCTTTCCCTTTTCAACGTGATAGATTCAATGATTATTCTTTATATCCCAAAGTGGGATTGAGATATACGTGGAAATTTGTAGGTGTTGAGTTTGATTATAGATGCTATTTCTCCGTGAGAGGGTTGGATAATTATTCCGAACAATTCTCAGAACTTCCTCGTGAAGTGGATTATGATACACATATCGATCATGCTTTTCGATGTGGAGTGTATTTTTTGTTTTAAACCTTTAAATTGATTTATTATGAAACGAATGAAATTGTTGTTATCCGTTTTGGTATGTTTTTTTCAGTATAGTTAGTGCGATGGCACAGCATCCAGTGTTAAAACCAGACAAAGACGTACCAGAGTTCGTTACTCCAAAAATGGGATATTATTATGTATTGGATGCAGGGAGTAATATTGCCCGAGTAAATTGGACTGTCTCGGGTGGGTCTTTTTCCCTTGGTTCATCCCAAACCTCAATCCCCGGTGGGAATTTCTATGGTATAACCGTATATTGGGATAATGTGAAGTCTACAAATGGTAGTACTCCTCAAGGGAAATTAACGGCTGAAGTTTATTATAGTTCGGGAGTTAGCGGAGTGCAGTCAGCCTCTTACACTCAAAAAATAAAAAGTTTGAATGGAGTAACTCCGCCTTCTCTTACTTCAAAAACTTCTACTAATTTAGACTATGGAGTTCAGAATATAACAGTTTTGCTTGGTCAAAAATTTTATTACCCGGGACAAACAACAACTGGAGATAAAAATCTGGTTACTAAATATGAGTAGACTTTACCTGAAGGATGGAAAAGTGGTACTCAAACAGGTGTATTTACTACTTCTTCTGAATCCATCAATATTACGACAAATAATGTCGGTACAGGAACAGTCAAGGTACGTGGTGTAAATCAAGGTGCTGAATTTGATAAAAGTGGGTATTCCTCTATATCTTTCACTCGTAAATTTGGCTTTACGGCTTATCCAACTTCTGTTCCTTTTGGAAAAACTCAGACTAATACATTTACCACTCAATTAGTGAAAGGAATGACTTATGAATGGAGTACGCCCTCCGGATGGAAAATCAATAATGGAGGAAATACGAAGGAAGGGTTGGAATAGAATAGCGTAAGTATCACCTCAAGTGTGTGCCCTACAGATGGAATAGTTAAGGTCCGGTTGAAGAAAAATGGTGAAGTATCTCAATGGTATAATTGTCCTTATAAAGGAATTTCAGATCCAGCGATAACTTCTACAGCTGCTTACCAATTTGAATATAGTACGTTAGCGTTGGATGTCGCTTCTTCTTCGTTAAGCAAGGCTACATGGTCCGGAACGGGTATATATGTGGCATCAGGGCAAGGAACAGCTGCCCCTAAAGTGATATTTACGAAGTCCGGATCTGTTACGGTGCAAGCTGTTGTTAGCTTGTCGGGTTGTTCCGGTGTGCGAACTATCTCTAAGACATTTACCGTATCACCTTTCCGTTATCTGATTTCTGGAGAATCCATGATTTGCTATAATGGTAATTATACGATTAGTAATGTAACTGTTCCTTCTGAGGTACAATTGACTTGGAGCTATACTAATGGCAAGCTAGAGATACAGGGAGGACAGAGTACGAAAACAGTATCTGTAGGGATAGCTCCGGGTAAGTTTGGAGATGAGTGGATACGCTTGACCGCTAGTTTAGGAGGACAAAGTGCTGCGGTATCTAAAGCGATTTATGCAGGATATCCAACAGTAACTAAAGTTACCGGACCTTCGAGTGTACGCCTAAATCAAGGGGGGAGTTTTATAGCGAATCCTCTTTATGATAATAGTGTTTGTGAGTGTAAATGGACCGTATCACCAAGTCAGGGAGCGAGCCAATCTCCTTCTCGTAATACAAATTATATAACATTCTCGATTCCGGGCAGTTATTATATAGCGTGTCGTGCTTATACTACTCAGTGTGGGGCGGCGGGCTCTGCGGCATCAACAACTGTATCCGTGCAAAGCTCTTATATGGTTTATTCTGATGGATCCAGTAAAATTGTGGATGTCATAGAAAATCAATTAGAGAATGACGAGTCATCTATTTTGTCTGATGTGGTTGTTTCAAATCAAGTCTCTTATCAGCTATATAATCAAGCGACAGGCCTATTAGTCGCTGAGGGGAAAATGGAACGAAGCGGGGGTACGCTTGATTTTAATCAAGTGAATTCCGGCATATATATTTTAAGGATACAAGTAAGCGATGCGATTTTTGAGGTTCATAGAGTAGCGTTCAAATAATTGAGATACTTGTAGAGCCCCTATCTCTTTTATTTAATAGGAGATAGGGGTTTTTTCATTTTAAGATAGATTAATTAGCGTATATATCCTTATCGTTCACGGGATTTTTCCCTATTTTTGTCCCTCAATTGAAATGAGAGTATTGAATGGAAGATAAATATGTGAGAAATAGTTTACGGTTCTTTATAGGGGTACTTCTGCTGGTCGTGCTGTATTCGTGCGCGAATATAGCCTCGCCGAACGGAGGGCCTTATGATGAGGCTCCGCCTAAGTTCGTAAGCAGTACGCCGTTGCCCGGCCAGATAAACTATAAGGGAAAGAAGGTGGAGATTATTTTTGATGAGTTGATCCAGATCGATAAGCCTACCGAGAACGTGATCATCACTCCACCCCAAATGGAGCAACCCGTTATCCGGGCGAACGGCCGGAAGGCGGTCATCGAGCTGATGGATACGTTGAAGGAGAATACGACCTATACGATAGACTTTACCAATTCGATCTCCGATAATAATGAGAAGAATGTATTGGAGAATTATTCCTTCGCGTTCTCTACCGGCGAATCCATTGATAGTATGGAGGTGTCCGGAGTTTTGCTGAACGCCGAGAATCTGGAGCCTATGCCGGGTATTACGATCGGCGTGCATACGAATCTGGAGGATTCCGCCTTTACGACGATCCCATTTGTCCGTACTTCCCGTACGAACGACAAGGGAGAGTTTACGATTCGTAATATGGCCCCCGGAACCTATCGGATCTATGCCTTGGAGGATGTGATGCGCTCCTACAAGTACAGCCAGCCCGGGCAGCAGATCGCTTTTTACGATTCCTTGATCGTCCCCGCGTTCGAGTTGACGACCCGTCAGGATACGATTTGGAAAGATAGCTTGACGATCGATACGGTGATGACAGTCGGTTATACCCATTTTATGCCGGACAATATCGAGTTGCGCCTGTTTAAGGAAAAAGTAGAGCGTCAATATATGTTGAAGCCGGAGCGTACGGATGAGAAAATACTAACCTTGCGTTTCAATACCTCCTTGGATACTATTCCGGTACCGGTTCCTTTGAATTTCACCCCGGCGGATAGCAATTGGTATTTCTTGCAGACAGCGGAGGAAGGAAAAGCCGTGCATTACTGGTTGACCGATTCTTTGATCTGGAAGCAAGATACGCTGCAAGTGGAGGTGAATTACCTGAAAAGCGATTCCATGAATATACTTCGTCCGCAGACCGATACGGTACAATTTACCATGCGTCGCCGTCCTGTGGAGAAGAAGAAAAAGAAAAAAGACGATGAGCCGGAACCCATCGAGTTTCTGGGAATGAACGTAAACGCTTCCGGTTCGATCAACCTGTATGATACGGTCGCTGTTACGTTTAGCGAACCGGTAGCGGGGTTAACGAAAGATCATTTCTATCTGGATCAGAAAGTGGATACGCTTTGGGAAGCCGTAGACTTCGATTTCTTTCCGGATACGACGAACTCTTTGAACTTCTTCATCAAGCGCCCGTGGAAGTATGGAGAGGAATACCGTTTGGAAGTAGACTCCGCCACGATATTCAGTGCCTATGGTAAATGGAACGATGTGTATAGCGGGGAATTCAAGATCAAGAAGGAAGATGAGTACGGGCATTTATATATCAATATTGAGGGAGCGGATACCACCGCTTTCGTGGAATTATTGAATAGCAGCGACCAGCCGATCCGTAAGGTGAAGGTAAAAGATGGCGGCGTGCTTTTCATGGACTTGAAACCGGATAAATATTATGCCCGTTTAGTATTAGACGTGAATGATAACGGTGTCTGGGATACCGGTAATTACGCCGATAAACGGCAGCCGGAACTTGTCTTCTATTGCCCGAAGATATTCAATATCATGCAGAACTGGCAAGTGGAGGAGACTTGGAATATCAAGGCTACACCGATGAAACGGCAGAAACCGATCGATATCACGAAGAATAAACCGAAAGAGCTAACGAAAAAGAAAAGAGATTACAAAAATGAGGGAACACAGTCTTCGTCCAATAGGAACAGCGGTGTGGGCGGCTTGCGCTTCTAAACTGTATATATGCGTTTTCTTTTTGTGTGTAGCGAGTCTTACGTCTTTGCGGGCACAAACGTTGCCGTTATCCCATGGGGAACGGGTGGATTACGATCTTTATTTCAAATGGGGGCTGATCATGTCGAAGGCCGGATTGGCTACCCTTTCCGTGAAAGAATCGGAATACCAAGGAGCGCCGTCATGGCATTATAACCTGTTGTTCCGCTCTGCCGGCGTGATCGAGAAAGTCTTCAGGATGCGTGATACGATGGATTGCCATTACTCAAAGGAGCCTCGGCTCTTGTTCAGCTCGAAGCGCACGAACGAGGGAGACTACTATCTGGTGGATAATCTCCAGTTTGAGTATCAAGGAAGCGGTAGGATCGATATCCACTCGCATCGCCATACATTAAAGGAGACGAAGATCGACACGATGCTAATGGCGAAAGGGCGTGTATTCGATATGCTGGGAGCTACGATGTATCTCCGTTCGCTGGATTGGCGGACGATGAGTTATGGTGCGGAGTTCCCTTTCATGATCGCTATCGGCCGGGAGCTCGTGAACGCTCGTTTCCGCTATACGGGACAACAGATCGTCGAGCATAAGGAGGCGAAATTCCGTACCCGTCATTTCTATATCGATATCTACGATGAGGCATTTTCCCAAGCCAAGGAAGCGGCGGAGGTTTGGATCGGTGATGACGAGAACCATATCCCGGTAAAGATCCGGGCGAAACTGAAGATCGGGGCGGCCGAGGTCTATTATAAAGACTCCTATAACCTGCGTGCCCCGCTTACTTGCCGTATCGTGGTGCAGAAGAAATGAAAGCTTTTTAGATAGGCTTGTGTTTCTCGCACCCAGCTCATCACGGAGCTGGGGCGAGAGCTTTTTATAGAATTTCTTTTTTAAACCAACGGAGTGAAGGGTAATTCCGTGTCTTTGCGGTAACCTGTACCATTAAAAGTCGCGATTAATTCTTCGGCTTCATTGGTGATACGGACTTCGCAATTCGCCAGTCTCTTATGGCTGAACGCTTCTTTCGCTTCCGCATATAAGTATCCCTTACTCTCCGCCTTAAAGAAATTGATGTTTGAGGTAATGGATAATGTCAGGCGTGCGTGGCTATTAGTCGCCGCGGCGAAAGCCAGATCCGCCAACGTGAAGATCGCCCCACCTTGACATACGCCTCCACCATTTAAATGTTCGGGCTTGATGAGCATACGCGCCTTGGCGTAACCGTTGCCCGTTTCTAATAATTCAACGCCCGCAAGCAAGGCGAATTTATCGCCTTGAAGAAATTCATGGATTGTCATAACCTCTTACTATTCGCTTGGTGGATTATTTGCTTAGTTTCCATTCCGCTCCATCCTTGGTATCCTTGATCTCGAATCCCATAGCGGTTAATTCGTTACGGATTTTATCGGAAGTTGCCCAGTCTTTGTTTGCCTTGGCTTGCTGGCGGATGGACAGCAATAAATCCACGGCTTTGCCAAACGCCTCGTAATGGTTGCCGCTGGCGGAAGCCTCGTCTTTCATGCCAAGGATATCGAACAAGAATAAATGGAATACCTCTTGTAACTCTTTCAAGTCTTCCTCGGACAGAGTAGCCTTACCGTCTTTTACGGAATTGATCGCACGGGTAGCGTCGAATAGATGAGAAATCACGATTGGTGAGTTCAAATCGTCATTCATGGCCTCGAAACATTTCTCACGAAGACCTTTCGTGTCTACGGTAGAGGTAGCGGACGGCTGCAACTTCATCAAATGTCCGTATGCCTCCATCAAGCGTGACAAGCCCTTCTCGGCAGCCTGTAAAGCCTCGTTGCTGAAATCGACCGTGCTACGGTAATGCGCTTGCAGGATGAAGAAACGGATGGTCATGGCGGAATACGCTTGTTGCAAGGAGGGATGATCACCCGTGAAGAATTGCTCCAGCGTGATGAAATTACCTAATGATTTACCCATCTTCTGCCCGTTGATGGTGATCATATTGTTGTGCATCCAATAATGAACCATATCATCTCCTTGGGAAGCCACGGCTTGTGCGATCTCGCATTCATGGTGCGGGAAGATCAAGTCCATGCCACCTCCGTGGATGTCGAAATGCTCCCCGAGGTATTTCTTGCCCATAGCGGTACATTCGCAGTGCCAACCGGGGAAGCCGTCGCTCCACGGAGACGGCCAACGCATGATATGCTCCGGCTGGGCGCATTTCCAAAGGGCGAAGTCGATGGCGTTATGCTTCTCGTCCTGCCCGTCCAACGCGCGGGTCGTATTCAACATATCCTCGATATTGCGACCCGAGAGGATGCCGTATTTATGATCTTTATTATATTTCTCTACGTCGAAATAGACGGAGCCTTGACTTTCGTAAGCGTAGCCGTTATCCAGAATCTTCTTGACTAACTCGATTTGTTCGATAATATGTCCGGAAGCGTGCGGCTCGATGCTGGGAGGAAGTACGTTCAGCGCATCCATCGCTTGATGATAACGATTGAGGTAATATTGAACCACTTCCATCGGCTCCAACTGTTCTAGCCGTGCCTTCTTGGCGATCTTATCCTCCCCATCATCGGCGTCGTGCTCCAGATGCCCTACATCCGTTATATTACGTACATAACGCACTTTATATCCTAGGTGGGTAAGGTAACGGAATAGCAAGTCGAACGTGATCGCCGGACGTGCGTGTCCCAAGTGGGCGTCACCATAAACCGTGGGGCCACATACGTACATACCTACATGCGGCTCGTGCAGGGGTATGAATTGCTCCTTCTTTCTCGTAAGCGTGTTGTAAATATTCAATGGATGTTCCATATTCTATTATATATTTAGGAATCGCGAACTTACATAAAATCCTTGGTATTATCAAGCTGATCGTGAATAGTCTGTAGTTTTCATAGGCATTCATTGACTCTTGATGACTTCCGACGGATTCTCATTGGCTGCCTTACATACCTGTTCACGTATCGTACCTAGAACCATGCTGGTAATGGTGATGAATATTCCCACCAACCACCAGATCTGGATTTGGATGCGATAGGCGTAGCCTTGCAACCAGTAGTTCATGACGAGATAGCTGATCGGGAAAGCGATGATTCCGGCGATGACAATTAATCGCATGTATTCCTTGAAGAACAAGAAAATGATCTCGGAGGCTTTCGAGCCTACTACTTTCCGGATAGCGATTTCTTTACGCCGCCGTTTCGTGGAGGCTGTAGCGACGGCGTAGATGCCGAACAAGGAGATTAGCAAACAGGCGAAAGCGAGGAACGAGAATATTTTCAGCCCGACGATCTCGGATTGGTTCAGTTGATCGTAAAGCGTTCCGATCGGGGTGATCCGGGTATCCGCTAATGTCGGGTCTATCTTGGGCAGTAGCTCCGTGATATGGTGGGCGATGTCTCCTTCCTCGCCCGGTATGACCCGGATATACAGATTATTCACCAGTCCACCCGAAGGAATGAATAGCATCGGATGGATACTTTCCCGGAAAGATAGCGCATGGAAATCGTTGACGACACCGACGATCTCGTATTCTTTGATCACGCTGAAATCTGACCACCACGGCATACGGATGATGCTGCCGACTGGGTCTTGTAAGCCCATGGCACGAACCGCCGACTCGTTGAGCACGACACTAAGTTCGTTGCCTTCTGTCCACCATCGGCCCATTAACATCTTTAGGTCGAAGGTCTCACCAAATCGGTGATCGGTTCCATAGAGGTGGAAGTCCACCTTTGTGTCCAGCGGTTTTCCCTCCCATTCCACATTCGTGAAGATCGCCATGGGATCGACATGATGTTGAGGCTTAAAGTTCGTGTCGGTGAAACTTTTGACCTGCGGCAGGGCACTTAACTCTTGCATCAACGTGGATTCTATTTTTCCGGATACGTCTACGAAGCCGGATAGTTGGATAAGGCCTTTTGGATCGAAACCTAAATCTTTTTGATTTACGAATCGCATTTGCTCCATGACAACCAGCGATGCTACGATGAACAGGATACTGATCATCAATTGTAAGGTCACGGCCATGCGGCGTAACAAAAGGGGTTTGACTGTCTCTTTGGGAACGAGCGAGGTGGTTGCCGTATGGCTGAACTGCCCGAAGAATACTAATCCTGCACATTGGAGGATGAGGAATGTACCTATACCTACCCCTGCGAAAAGAAACAGGAACCGGCCCATCTCCAAATCAATCTCTAGCCATCGGGCGAAAAGCGGCTTGACTTGGACTATGAAGATCAAGGCTACCAACAAGGATGCAAGTACGGAACAGCCTAACTCGACAGACATTTGTCCGATCAATTGCTTTCTCGTAGCGCCGTTGACCGTCCGTAAACGCCATTCCCGCACACGTTGCCGAAAGAGATCCATATAGGAATTCAAGAAATTGAAGAGGGCGGCAAACAATAATAAGGCACCAGATACGACAAACAAGCCGATGAAATTTAAGGTAAAAGGTGTATCTTCATTCAGATGATGCCGGATCTCACGGATGGGGAGTATTCTCAACTCGATCTCCTTGTTCACCCCGATACGTTCGGGTAGCTCTTTTAGTTGATTGGCGAAGGCTTTTGGGTCTGCGCTTGGATGGAGTTTCACGTATAAGTCCATCACGAAGAAGCTCCATTGTGCCTCCGGAGGTAACTGGGAGAAATGCTGTATCATGTTATGGTTGATGATTGCGTCGAACGGTAGATTGGTATGAGCCGGTGGATCTTTTACCACCGCCGTGACGATGTAGGGAGGTAAGGAGGCTCTCATCAAGGTGTGTATCGGTTGTCCGATCGCCTTTTCCGCGTCGCCAAATAGACGGACCGCCATGCTTTCGCTCAAGATCATGTTGTTTACGATTTGTAGCGGATGACTCATTTCTCCACAAACGAAAGATTGCGGGAATACCTCTAGGAACGTGCTGTCCGTATAAAGCATATTCATTTGGATATAAGGAGTCGCTTGGGTACGGCAGTTTTCGGTTGAAAGCATAAGCGTGGTGGAGGCTTCGATAGCTGGGACTTGCTCTCGTAGGCTATTCTCGATACCTTTCGAGGCTCCTTTGTTTACTTTCCCGGATTGTTTCTCTACGCTATAGACACGGTAGATGGATTCGGAATCCTTGTAGAAAGAATCGTAAGCGGTCTCATGATCCATCCAATAGAGTATGGGCACGAAACAGACGAGGGCGAAAGCCAACCCTAGGATACTGATGGAGGCGCTGACTTTATACTTCCAGATGTTTTTGAAGGCAATGACACAGTAATGTATTAACATGGCAATTCCGTTTTTTGATAATATCGCTGATGACTCAATTTCGCTGAATCCGATTCAAATATCATGCCATAAATGTAACGTATTAGAAAATAGAATCATAGAAAAATCTGTATTTCTTCATGTAGTGCGATAGCGTACATTTTTTGTGCGATAATGCACGTACAAGCTGTCTTTATTCCCTTTATCTTTGTCCGTATGGAAGAAAAAGGAAAGATATTGATCATCGACGATAATAAGGATGTGTTGTTCGCATTGAACTTACTGTTGGAGCCGTACATGCAAAAGGTGAAGGTAACGACACAACCGGCACGCATCGAGTATTTCATGCGGACGTTCCAACCGGACGTGGTCTTGCTGGATATGAATTTCCATCGGGATGCCGTGAGCGGGCAGGAGGGTTTTGAGTATTTGGGACAAATCTTGGAGATCGATCCGCAGGCGGTCGTGATCTTCATGACGGCCTATTCGGATATAGAGAAAGCGGTCAAGGCCATTAAGGTTGGCGCTACCGATTTCATCTCCAAGCCGTGGGAAACGGAGAAGTTGCTGGCTACCCTCTCGTCGGGCATTCGATTGAGCCATTCCCGTAAGGAGGTAGGACGTTTGCGAGAGCAAATGAAAGCCATGAAGGAGGACGACACATTGCCGGAATTGATCGGTGAGTCGCCGGCTATGCTGAAGGTAAAAGACACGATCTACAAACTTGTGGAGACCGACGCGAATATATTGATTACCGGTGAGAGCGGTACCGGAAAAGATCTGGTTGCCCGTTTGTTGAGGCATTACTCGCCCCGGCGTGACGATGCTTTCGTGACGATCGACTTGGGAAGTATCCCGGAACAATTATTTGAGAGTGAGTTGTTCGGCTATGAGAAAGGTGCCTTCACGGATGCCCGAAGATCCAAGCCGGGACGTATGGAGATGGCTTCCGGCGGTACGCTCTTTCTGGACGAGATCGGTAACCTGTCCTTGCCGATGCAATCTAAATTGCTGACAGCTATAGAGAAACGTCATATCACCCGTTTGGGAGCGGTGGAACCGATCTCGATCGATGTTCGTTTGATCTGCGCCACCAACGCCAATCTGCGTCAGCTGGTGGGCGAGGGGAGTTTCCGGCAAGACTTGCTCTATCGGATCAATACCATAGAGATAGCCATACCACCGCTGCGTGAGCGGGGAGAGGATATCTTGATGCTGGCCGATCATTTCCAGAGGCTGTATAGCCGGAAATACAAGAAAACGATCAAAGGGTTGAGCCGGGAGGCGGGGAGTAAGCTGATGAAATACCCTTGGCCCGGTAATGTCCGGGAGTTGCAGCATGTTTTGGAGCGAGCCGTGATCTTGAACGAGGGTACGGTGCTGAGACCGGATGATTTCCCTCTCTATACAGCCTCTTACGAGCGGAAGAAGGAGCTGGACCCTGATTTGAATCTAGAGCAAGCCGAGCGGAAAATCATCGAGCGAGCCTTGCGGCAAAGCAATGGTAATATGAGCTATGCCGCCGAGCTATTGGGTATCACCCGTTTTTCCTTGTATCGTAAAATAGAGAAGTTCGGCTTATGAGATCGTATGCGTTCACGGTCATCTCGCACATCCTAGGCATCGTCTTGTCTACGGGACTCCTGTTCTATTGCGTGCATGAGGAGATTATCTTTTGTCCTACTTTTTGCGGGATCGCGATCTTGTATTTCTCGATTCATCTTTATTTCATACAGATGCGGCAGGTGAAGTATTGGCGTTATGTGGTGGATTGCTTGCGGCAGCAAGACTTGATCCAGATCGTTCGTTCACCTTACGAGGATAAGGTGATGCGGGAGTTGGCGGACGATTTGTCCGCAGCCCTGCGATCCTTGCGTGGCCGATTGATGGACGAGGAGGTGAGGCGGCAGTATTTTGAGAGCCTGTTGAATAAGGTGGATACAGCCGTACTTGTTACCGACAAGGAAGGGGCTATTGAATGGAAGAACCGGACCGCCGACGCGTTGCTGGATACGAGGTGTCGGTTACCCAATGAGTTTTTGGAGGCTATCAAGGCGGGGAAGACGGTGGTGCGTTACGGAAAACCATCCGTTCCGCAAGATTGGGCGATCGATGCCACTCGTATCGACTTGCGAGGTTGCGAGCGTTGGATCGTCAGCTTGAAGAACATCCATTCTACCTTGGAGCGGAATGAGATGGAGGCTTGGCAGAAATTGATCCGTGTCTTGACGCACGAGATCATGAACTCCATCACACCCGTTATCTCGTTGTCCGAGACCTTGAGCAAACGTTGCAAAGCAGATCCGGATGATGTCCGGAATCGTTCGTATATCCAGCATGGGGTAAATGTCATCCATCGCCGGAGTAAAGGGTTGCTGGATTTCGTTGAGAATTACCGGAGATTGACCCGGATCGCCTCTCCGGTAAAGACCCGTATCTTAGTGAAAGATTTCTTTTCGGATTTAAGGCGTTTGTGCCCTGAGCCTTCTATCCGTTTCCGCTTGCCGGACGAGCCTCTGGAATGGTTCGCGGATCGGGCGCAGATGGAGCAGGTCTTCTTGAACTTAGTGAAGAATGCTTGTGAGGCTTGTGCGGAAAAGTCAAACCCTGAGATTATCGTGGCGGCTCAGCGGGAGGGAAACGAACTTGTCTTTACCGTGCGAGACAACGGTATCGGTGTCTTACCCGAGGTTATCGACCGGGTTTTTGTACCTTTCTTTACCACCAAGCCCTCCGGCTCGGGTATCGGTTTAAGCATCTGTAAGCAAATAATCACCTTGCATGGCGGCCATATCTCGGTAGAATCCGAGAATGGAAAGGGTAGCTGTTTCTTTTTGTACTTTAATTGATTATCAGCCTATTGCAGTTTTTCTAAATTTCTTATACGGAAAACTTTAGTTTCTTCAAGGAAAAACTTTCGTTTCTATATAGGGAAACAAAAGTTTCTTACTGAGGAAACTTTTGTTTTATTAGGAGAAAACTCAGGCTGCTATTATAGGAGATTCGTGATAGGATTCATGAGACGGAAAGTTGTTGTCTGTTTTTAGTGCGCTTACCCTGTAAAATACATACCTTCGCGGATATATTTAATTGATTTTCTATGAAATGGTATCTATGGGGGGCAGTTGTCCTGCTTTATTCCCTGTTTGGAAGCGCTTGTTCTACGGAATGGAGGTATGATTTGTCGGCTTATGGTTTATCCCCGGTCGAGAATGTGGATAATGCGCCCGCTATGGCGAGGGCATTGGAGCAGATACGGGAGAAATGCGAGGAAAACCAGACAATTGTGGTGACCTTGCCTAAGGGCCGCTATGAGTTTTATCCCGATAGCGCGGCGGAGCGTGTCTATTTCATCTCGAATCATGATCAAATGAATCCGAAGAAAGTAGGCTTGCCTTTCGAGGGGATGAAGAATATGGTGTTCGACGGGCAAGGTTCGGAGTTAATCTTCCACGGCAGGATGTTGCCGGTCTCTTTGCTGGATTCGAGGAATTGTGTCTTGAAAAACTTTAGTATAGACTTCAAGCACCCTCAGATTTCACAGGTAAAAGTGGTGGAGAACGATACGGTGAATGGTGGGATCACTTTCGAGGTGGCTCCGTGGGTACACTATGAGATACGGGATAGCGTGTTTGTAGCGAAGGGAGAAGGCTGGGAGTTGACTCCCGGTTCCGGTATCGCCTTCGAGGGAGATACACGTCATTTGGTGTATAATACAAGCGATATCCCGGTAGGCGTGCGGGGCTTGATCGAGGTTTCTCCAAGGCTGATAAAGTCTCCCCGTTGGAAAGACAACCGTTTGGTGCCCGGTACGGTGATCGCCATGCGTTCTTGGGAACGCCCGGCTCCCGGTGTCTTCCTGTATCATGACGTGAATACGACTCTGGAGAATATCAAGGTTCATTATGCCGAGGGAATGGGCCTCTTGGCGCAAATGAGCGAGAATATCACGCTGGATGGTTTCTCCGTTTGCTTGAAAGGGGCGGACGATCCGCGGTATTTCACGACACAGGCGGACGCTACCCATTTCTCGGCCTGCAAGGGAGCGATCATCTCCAAGAATGGTTTGTACGAAGGGATGATGGACGACGCTATCAATGTGCATGGAACTTACCTGAAAGTGGTGAGACGAGTGAATGACTCTACCTTGGTAGGCCGGTATATGCACCCGCAATCGTATGGTTTCGAATGGGGAAGGGTAGGGGATTCCGTGCAGTTCATCCATTCGAGCACCATGGAATTGATAGGGGCGAGAAACCGGATTACCGCTATCAAGGCGGTAGATCAACCGGATTACCGAGGGGCGAAGGAGTTCGAGATCCGGTTTGAGAATACGGTGAATCCTTCGATCCATGAGGGAAGCGGTTTCGGCATAGAGAATCTGGAGTGGACACCGACGGTCCTATTCTCGGATAACTTAATCCGTAATAACCGTGCCCGCGGTTCCTTGTTCAGCACGCCTCGGCAAACGGTCGTAGAGAATAATGTTTTCGATCATACCTCGGGGACGGCGATCCTGCTGTGCGGTGATTGCAACGGCTGGTTCGAGACCGGCGCTTGCCGGAACGTGTTGATCCGTAAGAATAAGTTCATCAACTCCTTGACGAATATGTTCCAATTTACGAACGCTATTATCTCTATTTATCCCGAAATCCCGGATTTAGCGTCGCAAAGGAAATATTTCCATAGTGATATCGTGATCGACGCGAATGAGTTTATCACGTTCGACAGACCTTTGGTATACGCCAAGTCCGTGGACGGGTTGGTGTTCACGAATAATATTGTCAAACAAAATAAGGAATATCCGGCTTTTCATTGGAATAACTATCGTTTCTATTTCCAGCGGGTGATCCACTCGAAAATAGAGAACAACTATTTTGATGAAGGGTTTATCCGGGAGAGGGATGTCTTAGAGGAAAATAACGGATATGATATATAGGAAATTAATCGTCTTGGTAAGCCTTTTGATAGGCTTCGTAAACATTGCGTTCGCCGGCGTTGGTGATCTCGATACGTTAAACGTACGTTCTCAAGCCCCTGTCAAGGAGAGAATGCCTGTCGTTGCCTATAAGTTTAACCCGAAAAGCTTGATTCTTCCGGCCTCATTGATAACGGTGGGAGCCGTAGGCACGGCGATTGACGGGATGAATGACTTTCACCTGTTTTCCCGGAAAGATTCCGTGAAGCAAATCCATATCGACAATTACTTGGAGTGGGGAATGCTCGGTTGGGTATTTGTCTGCGACCTTATGGGAAAAGAGAAGCATAACTGGGTGGACCAACTTTGCTTGGTCGCTTTAGCGGAGGGGATGAACGGATTGATGGTGCATGGACTGAAGAACTGGGTAAATGAGCCTCGCCCGGATGGGGCGCCTTATTCGTTTCCTTCCGGACATACCTCGAATGCTTTCTTAGGGGCGCATATGGCTTATAAGGAATTTAAGGATAGCTCACCTATACTCGCTTACTCGGGTTATGCGATAGCGGCGTTCGTGGCGGGTTCCCGCTTATACAATAACAGGCATTGGGTGGCGGATGTAGTGGCTGGTGCCGGCTTCGGTATCTTGTCGGTTGAGTTATCGTATCTGATCTATTTCCCGATTCGTAACGCTATCGCCCGGCGGATCAATCGAAATGTGAAGAACTGCCCGATCGTGGCCGCTCCGGTATTCAGTTCGAATATGGCGGGATTCTATCTGACTTATCAATTTTAATGCGTCTTATGGATCAAGCGCATGTCGGCTTATAGAGACTGGTTGATGCGCAAAAGCTCCTCTATATGCGTGCGGTCGTTGCTGAGGCGTGGGATCTTGTGTTGGCCGCCTAATTTGCCTTTCTGCTTGAGCCATTCATAGAAAGCGCCGTCGTGGGCGATAACGATTTCCAGCGGTTGGAGGGAGATCTCTTTATACCGCTTCGCCTCATAGTCCGAGTTCAGCTTTTGTAAGTTCTGATCTAATAAAGTGGCGAATTCATCGAGAGATTCCGGTTTCTTGTCAAACTCGATAAACCATTGGTGCCGTCCTTTCGCCTTATCCAGCATAAAGAGTGGGGCGGCGGTATATTCTTTTACTTTCGCCCCGGTTCGTAGGCAAGTCATGGCGATCGCTTTATCGGCGTTATCCACCATTAGCTCCTCGCCAAAGGCGTTGATAAAGTGCTTGGTGCGTCCGGAGATGACAAATTTATGAGGGAATAACGAGGTGAAACGTACCGTATCCCCGATCTGATAACGCCATAATCCTCCCGAGGTCGTGATTACCATCGCATAGTTTTTCCCGGTCTCTACCGATTCCAGCGGCAACACGGTCGGATGGGCGTTACCCACCTCGTTCATCGGGATGAACTCATAGAAAATACCGTAATCCGGCATCATAAGCAAACTGGGGTCTGTCGGATCGTCTTGCAGCCCGAAGAAGCCCTCGGATGCGTTATAGGTCTCCATATAATGCATCTTATTCGATGGAATCAAGGTTTTATATTGCTCCCGGTAAGGCTCGAAACTGATTCCCCCATGGAAGAAGACCTCCAGATTAGGCCATACGTCCGTAAGATATTCCCTACCCGTTTTTTTCAATACGGCCTTGATCAAGACCAACATCCAAGAAGGAACACCGGATAGGCTGTTTACATCCTTATTCCAAGTGTTCTCCACGATCGCCTTGATCTTGCTTTCCCATTCATCCATTAGGATAATGGGTTTCTTGGGGACGCGTATTAAATTGACGAGCGGATTGAGATTTTGAAGTAATACGGCGGATAAGTCGCCTTGATGAGCCTCGGAGTTTAGCGGAGAAGGGCTATGGCTGCCACCTAAAATCAAGCCTTTCTTGGAGAAGAAACGGCTTTCCGGGTTGTTCCGCAGATAAATGGCTACGCAATCAAAGCCGCCTTTATAGTGGCAACCCTTTAATATCTCGGGGGTGACGGGCAGGAATTTACTTTTGTCGTTCGTGGTTCCGCTACTCTTAGCGTACCACCGCACCACCGAAGGCCAGAGAATATTCCTTTCTCCGTTGATCATTCGGGTGACATACGGCTTTATCTCGTCATAAGTCTGTAAGGGAAGACGTTGGCAGAAGTCTGAATAAGAGCGAATGCTTTTATAATCATATTTGAGTCCCCATTCCGTCTTGCGTGCCGTCGAAAGCAGAGCATGCAGCTGTTTGCGCTGGATATGGTCTATATCCTGCCCAAATCGTCCGATCTCCGTTTGTCGATGGCGGAAAAGGAGCGAAATCGTCTGTGTTAAAATATCCATGCCCTTTTTATTTGTTCGAGTGCAAATGTAGGCATTCTCTTTTTATTTATATCTTTGCTAAGTACTAAATTAACGTTACGATGAAAATAGGGATTCTCTCATCGGGTGGCGATTGCCCCGGTATCAACGCTACGATCCGTGGTGTTGGCAAGACCGCTATCATGCATTACGGCATGGAAGTGATAGGTATTCATAGCGGTTTTATAGGTCTTTTGAATAAAGACGTCCAAGTTTTCGATGAACGGAGCTTATCCGGCATATTAAATTTAGGGGGAACCATTTTAGGAACGTCCAGAGAGAAGCCTTTCCGTAAGCTTTTGGCCTCGGGAGATTCGGAAAAGCCGGAGATCATTAAGAAAAATTATGAGGAGCTGGGGCTGGACTGCTTGGTTTGTATCGGAGGTAACGGTACGCAGAAGACGGCCAATCTGTTATCTCAGATCGGATTGAACGTGATAGGCGTTCCCAAGACAATCGATAATGACATATGGGGTACGGATATTACGTTCGGTTTTAATACCGCCGTGAATATCGCCACGGAATCTATAGACCGTCTTCATTCTACGGCTAGTTCACATAAGCGGGTGATGGTCGTGGAGGTGATGGGCCATCATGCCGGATGGATCGCCTTGTATGCCGGGATGGCTGGAGGTGCCGACGTGATCTTACTTCCGGAATTGGGATACGATATCGATAAGGTGAACGAGGCGATCTTGGATCGGGCTCGCAGGGGCAAACCTTATTCCATCGTTGTAGTAGCCGAGGGTATCGAGACTCCGGATAAAAAGCGTCCTTCTGATTATATCACCCGGGCTATCGAGGCGGGAACGGGTATCGAGACCCGGGATACCGTATTGGGATACACCCAACGGGGTGGAAACCCCTCTCCGTTCGACCGTAACCTCGCTACCCGCTTGGGAGGCCATGCCACGGAACTGATCGCTAATGGTGAATTCGGACGTATGGTTTGTATAAAAGGAGATAGGGTAGAATCCATTCCTTTGTTAGAAGTAGCGGGAAAACTAAAATTAGTGACACCGGATCATGATTTGATCGTACAAGGAAAGCGGATGGGGGTAACATTCGGGAAATAAAATAAAAAAGGTTGTGCGTTCTCTGACACACAACCTTTTTTACTTTATACTAGTAGGCGGCCGTTTATTTCTTAATACCTTGAACGGTTTGGCTTCCCTTTTCGGTAGTCAAGCGAAAGATATACATTCCAGTGGCAAAATCACCCGTGCTGAGACTGCTTCCCGGTTGCGGGATGCTACGTATCAACTTTCCATCGGCCCTGTAGATCTCAAGCGATTTCAGTTGTTGATAATTCTGGATCTGTACTTCATTCGAGAAGATACGTGGTTGAATGTCTACTTCTTCGCCTGTTGGCTTCAGTTCGTTACCTACGCTCGTTTCCGGAATTACCGTAGCCGGAGCGCTCTCGTCGGTACCATAAAGTGCCGTTACTTGGAGCAGAGGGGTATTTGTTGCCAGATTTTTCACCGTATAATTCCGTTGAGAAACAGGTAATGTCGTCAGTTCCCGAGTATCTTGATATACCTTATAACCGGTCAGCTCCGGAAAAGCCGTAATCAACTCTGCTTCTTGCGCATCGGAGGCGATAGCCAGTTTCCGGAATGATAATCGGCCCGTTCTCATGGGTTGCGGTTTCTCCGAGAAAGTGCTCGTGGAGAATACGGAACTTGAGGGGAGCTCACCTTCTTCCGCGCTTATTACGATCGATAACACAACATTGGCATCTAGCTCATCATCTGAGAATGTTTCCCATTTTTTTCCGTCCAAAGAATATAAATTCCCTTTTCCATCGACTGCGGGGCCTTCATCGGAACATGCCGGGTATGTGTTATTGGCATAGCTTATCACATGAATGGCTACCAGTAAATCCTGCTTCGCGTCGATTACGAATGGTGTTTTAAGTGTGACCGAATTTATTTTACCTGATTTCAGTTGAGTGAAACTCTCTTCATACTCCCGGTTTCCCTGTTTGATATAGACTCCATAGGTGACTCCTTCCTGCGGATAGAAATTAACCTTCCGGATCGTTTTTTTATGCACCGGTTGTAGATCTTTCGTATCCCATTTCTGAGCGAAATAGAATGGATCTCCTCCGAGACCGAACTGTTGATAACGATCTTGTGATCCCCAACCAGCTATTTTTTCGAGGACTGGGGCATTCCATGTCAGTTGAATCTCACCCGTGGAGATCTGTTTGTATTTCAAATCAGTCGGACTTTCATACTCGTTTCCGATCGTTTTCCCATCCTGCGTCATTCCCTGCAACGAGGTGACGCCCGTTCCGAGTGGATCTAGCCAGACATCCATCCGGGCTGTATCATTATCACTGTATTTATTCCAGTGATAATACAATTTACCGTATAAATTCAATCCTTCGGGCAGTTCGCAACTGGAGCTTCCACCGCTCAGCGTACCTATAATCAAACCTTTGCTATTAAATAAAGGCGAGCCGGAAGAACCTCCCTCGGTCACCCCGTGTCCGTTTAGCGTGGCATCGAAAGTCGCATTCCAATGAGCGTTCGTGGCCCCGGTTTTCCCAACATCACTATTACGCCATGTAATCGATTCTGTCGGATAATTTCCATAGGTGGAGATTTTCATATAATCGCCGGAAGGATGATGGATGCCTACGCCCGAGAGTGAAAGCATATTTGAACGATCCCATCCGTTAAAGAATACATTATAATCGTCGGGGATCTCGTCGTTAAGCAACAGCAACAGTCCGTCGGAACCGTTTTCGACAGGGGTAGAGGCTTTCCGTGTACATCCTACCATGGTTTTTATCGGATAAATGGGTGACTCATTATCGCAGCCCACATGTTCTTGGTGGAAATAAAACAACCAGACTGCTAATTCCTCGGGAGTAACCGTCTGTTCGCCCAGCATATCTTGCGAACAATGGAAGGCGGATAATACATAAGGCTTTTTGTCACGGGCCGTATTATTTACCAGAGAAGCCGTACAAATATAGCTTCCTCCTTCTCCCTCTTTATTACGGATGTATTGAATCATTTGTATCACCCCCTTCTTTTGCTCCTGCCAATCGGCTCCCTCCTCGCAATTGATATTCACTTCGCAAGCTTCTGAAAAGCCGGCTCCCGGCGCTTCCTGTACTTCTGGCATGATCGCTTCAAGATGATTATACCCGTAACCGACCTCCCGGATGCGTAGTCGAGGTGTCTCGCCGGATGGTGCCGGTACATATTCGAGGATCACCTCATCGCCTGCTACGGCTTGGGTTGCGAACGGTCCGTTTTCAGGATGCGTACGATGCGTATAGGCACCCAATACTTGGGTTTTCGCTGCGTTATACAGGTATAACCGGGCACCTTTGGGGATATAAAAATCGGAGTAATACAGGATCAAGGCGATCGCTCCTTTCGCTTGAAGGTGAAGTTGCCATACTTGGCTGCCGTCGGGTAGTGAAATCCAATCGCCACTATCGGCGATGTCGAAGCTGGTTGGGATCGACTTGGCTACACGCAACGGAGCGCCTTGGCTGACCCTCCACGCATCGACCGTCTTGAGGTCTTCCACACTGAAATTCACTGGAACTTGTTCTGCTAGCTTTTCACTTCGAAGTGAACCTGCAAATTGAAAGCTGGGGGGGAGTCCTCCTTCGCTGATCTGCGCCAACGAACTTGAAATCGAGAAATAACCAATATATAATATGCCGGTTATTGATATTCGGAGAAGTTTACTGTACTGGTTTTTCATACATACAACTTTATATGAGCTTATTCTTAATATAACGAAGAACTTGGGTATATCAAACGATTTACCCAAGTTCTGCTGTTTATCATACAGTTTCTTCCTCTGGGAGGTCAGAAAACTCTTTTTCATCGGTTAGTTCACCAGCCTTCTTTTTCTTTGTGGCAGAGATACGTTGCTGGAGTTCTTTGTCTGTCCGCAATCTTTTGACCGCCATTTTAGAAGCCGCTTGCTGGGATTCTTTTTTGGAGTAACCGATACCTATGCCAATTTGCTCGCCCAGCAATTTAATCGCGCTTTGGAATACAGGATTCCCATCATGATCCGTAAAAGACTCTATTAGATCGAACGAGATCGATATTTTGTTCTTTTGGCTCCATTCAATCAAGTTTGACTTGAAATTTATCTCTTTCCGGACGAGCATATCTACATCGATATACTTTTCTATCATCACGTCACGGATAAACTTATAACAAACGTCATAACCTTGATCCAGATAAATAGCGCCGATCAAAGCCTCGAGCGCATTACCATACATATGATTGTTATGAGAGTTTATCTTGGTTGAATAGACTACCATTTGATCGAGGCCGAGTTGTACGGCGACCTTATTCATCGTTTCCCGTTGTACGATCTTGGAGCGTGTGTTTGTCAAAAAGCCTTCCCGCTTATTTGGGTAGCGCTTATAGACAATATCGGCGACCGCCGCATCCAAAATTCCATCTCCTAAAAATTCAAGACGCTCATTGTTAAGCCATTTACCATCACCCGTCTCTACCGATGATGATTTATGCAACAAGGCCTGCTCGTAAATCTGGAGATTATCCGGATAAAAACCTAGAATCTTTGATAAAGACAAATAAGGCTCCCTACCTTTATTATGCAGGAGCCTTATTCTTTTATGTAGCTGTTTGTATAGCTTTCTAAACACGTTATTTCACGAATTTTTTAACAATGGCGCAAGCGTTGTGTCCACCGAAACCAAACGTATTCGATAAAGCGGCTTTCACTTCTCTCTTTTGAGCCTTATTGAATGTGAAATTCAGTTTATAATCTATTTCAGGATCATCGTCGCCTTCCGCATGGTTAATGGTCGGCGGGATAATACCATCGTTTATAGCCATAATACACAGGATCGCCTCTACCGCTCCGGCAGCACCAAGCAAGTGACCGGTCATTGACTTTGTGGAACTGATATTCAGTTGATAAGCATGTTCTCCGAACACATCTTTGATCGCCTTAACCTCTGAGATATCGCCTACGGGAGTCGATGTTCCATGAACATTGATGTAATCAATATCTTCCGGAGCCATTCCAGCGTCTTCCAATGCGTTGCGCATAACCAGCTTCGCTCCTAAACCATCCGGATGAGAAGCGGTCAAGTGATAGGCATCGGCAGACATTCCGGTTCCTGCGATCTCGCAATATATTTTAGCGCCACGAGCCAATGCGTGCTCCATTTCTTCCAATACCAAGCAAGCTCCACCTTCACCCATCACGAATCCGTCACGGCTAGCGCTGAACGGGCGAGATGCGGTCTCGGGAGAATCGTTACGTGTCGATAACGCGTTCATGGAGTTGAATCCACCTACACCCGATTCAGAAACAGCAGCTTCCGCTCCACCGGTGATGATGACGTTAGCCTTGCCTAAACGGATATAATTGAATGCGTCGCTGATAGCGTTTGTAGAAGATGCACAAGCTGAGACGGTCGCAAAGTTCGGGCCGTGGAATCCATAAAGCATGGAAATATGTCCAGCCGCGATATCCGAGATCATTTTCGGGATGAAGAACGGGTTAAACTTCGGACCGATCGTATCCTTGATCTTCGCATAACTCAATACTTCCTCGTCAAATGTCTTGATACCACCGATACCTGAAGCGAAAATAACGCCGATACGGTTCTTATCTTCTTTATCCAAGTCCATTGCCGCGTCCTCGATCGCTTGTTTCGCCGCATCGATCGCGAATAAGCTATAACGATCACACTTGCGGGCTTCCTTACGATCCATAACTTTCAACGGATCGAAGCCTTTAACTTCGCATGCAAATTGTGTCTTGAATTTGGATGCATCAAACTGAGTAATAGGTCCAGCGCCACTTTTTCCGTTGATAATACCTTCCCATGTTTCGGGGAGGGTATTACCAAGAGGAGTAATAGCTCCAAGACCTGTTACTACAACTCTTTTTAATTCCATACCTTTAGTTAAAAGGATTGATTACTTCGCATTAGCCTCGATGTAAGCGATAGCGTCACCTACAGTTGTAATCTTTTCTGCTTGATCGTCAGGAATTGAGATACCGAATTCTTTTTCGAATTCCATAATCAATTCTACAGTGTCAAGAGAGTCTGCTCCTAAATCGTTAGTAAAGCTTGCTTCGTTTGTAACTTCTGTTTCTTCAACACTTAACTTGTCAACGATGATAGCTTTTACTCTTTCAGCAACTTCAGACATAACTTTTTCAATTTAGATTAATAAATACGAATATACTTTTTAAATTTGCAGTGCAAAGAAAAGAATTTTTTATGTTACAAAGCAAATTTAATAAGCTAAAAATGCGGAAAACTGCACATTTTTTCTTTTCTTGTGCATTTAAACATCTGAAAATATGAAAAACATAGCGATTTTTGCTTCCGGATCTGGTACGAATGCCGAGAACATCACCCGATATTTTGCTAACAGTGAAAACGTTAATGTTGCGGTTGTTTTATCAAATAACCGCAATGTTGGCGTGCATGGGCGGGTAAACAAGTTGGGCGTTCCTTCTTTCGTGTTTTCACGGGAGGAATTTATTGCCGGTGTGCCGATCTTGAAAAAGTTGGCGGAATATGATGTCTGCCTTATCGTGTTGGCCGGTTTTATGAATAAGATCTCAGACGTTATTCTTCAGGCTTTTCCCGGAAAGATCGTGAACATCCATCCTGCGTTACTCCCTAAATATGGCGGCAAGGGGATGTATGGCATGCATGTGCATGAGGCGGTCGTAAAGGCTGGTGAGCGGGAGTCGGGTATTACTATACATTATATTAATGAGCATTATGATGAGGGCGCTATCATCTTCCAGGCTTCTTGCCCGGTATTACCTTCGGATACGCCAGATGAGGTAGCCGCGAAAGTGCATGCCTTGGAGTATGCGCATTATCCTCATGTGATCGAAAGTTTACTGTAAGGCTTTTTTGTCATTAGCCTACTTGAAAACCTAGTTTTTGGAGTACGGCGAATTCTTCCGGGTCAGCTTTGATCGCTTGGTAAGCATGGAACTCACGGGGATGATCATACGCTGCCCTAAATCGCTCGAAATGATGAGGATTCGCTCTTAGTGCTTGGTCGATTACTTCTGGGTTGAAACTTCTCAAGATGGCTTCTTCCACACGGTGCTCCTTGAATTGTCCCAAGTCGATGAATAGGTTGGTTGGGGCAGGCGGAATGACTTCCTTGATCTTTTCGATACGGATACCGAAAAAGCATCCTATATTCTCTAGGCACATTCGTGTCCCGTTCGCCTTCCCGTCGGCGGAGAAACCGGCTATATGAGGAGTGGCGATCGTGGCTTCCGACAGTAATTTCCGGTCGATATCCGGTTCGTTCTCCCAGCAATCGATGATCAGTTCGCTGACCTTGCCGGTTCGTTTGGCCTGCAATAAGGCCTGCGTATCATGTACGGCGCCCCGGCAACTGTTGATAAACCATGGTTTTCGTTCCAATTTGTCGAAAAAAGCAGGATCGGCGAGATGGCGGGTGGCGAAACGTCCCTCTTTGGTCAACGGCACATGCAAGGTTATGATATCCGCCTCTTTCGCGATCGTGTCCAAGGATACGAATCCACCGTCGCCTTCCTGCTCGGCACGGGGCGGGTCATTGCGAAGCACACGCATCCCCATGGCCTCGCATAGCCTCTCCACGATACTCCCTACATGGCCTACGCCAACGATACCGATAGTCTTCCCTGCTAGTCTCTCTCCTTTGCGGAGGGCGACGGCTACCAAAGAGGATAATACATATTGCCCCACGGAAGCGGCGTTGCAACCCGGGGCGTTCTTCCACGTGATCCCTGCCTTCTCGCAATAATGGATATCGATATGGTCGTATCCGATCGTGGCTGTCGTGATGAGGCGAACCCGGCTACCTTCCAATAGCTCGCGTGTACATTTATCTATGCTACGTACGATCAAGGCATCTGCGTCTTTTATGTTCGTGGGTGTAAACTCTTTGGAGTCAAGGTAGGATACGTCTGCTATCGGCTCCAAGATCCCTTTTAGGTAAGGAACCGTGTTATCTGCTATTATTTTCATCTTATCAGCTTGATTATCGTTACGCGATATTAAGTAAAAAACAGGGGATATACAAGTGATGATGGCTTCTTGTCGATTTCTATATGCGCTTTTGTTCTCAGCCGAAAGATTCGGGAAAACACGTACGAGTTTCATCCAAAACACGTACGACTTTTTGAAAAAACATGTACGTGTTTTGACGGAAAGATTCTCGTGTTTTTTTTTGACGCTGATTCTTAGCTTCTTACGTGCGCAGCTCATGAGTAGGCTTATTGTATGGAATTAAAGCTTCTCGGCTTAACTAAAACGGATAGATTAATGGAAGAGCCGTGCAGTACTTATCTCAGCTTGTACCGATTGAAATGAGGCCCTGCCTTGAACAAGAAGAAAAACGTAGACAATACCGTAAGGCAAGCGCCGGACAGGTAGGCGTAGTTGAAGCCACCCAGCTCTTGTGCGATGCTGCCCCCGGCCATCAACCCGATACCGATACCTACATCCCAACTAGTTAGATATGTAGACGTGGCCGTACCCCGCTGGTTATTGGGTGCCAGATTCACGAAAAGCGTGTTGAAAGCAGGGAACATGGTTCCGAACGCCACGCCTTGCGAGAGGGCTATACCTATGTAGAGATAAGAGGAAAATACCGGATTCCAATGCATCAACTCCTTGAGCGCCGCAAGAAGAAAGAATGTGACCGCCGCCAAATACATCCCGAGGGAGATAACAAGCGTGATCCGTCCTTTATCCACTTGCCGTCCGGAGAACAGGCGGGAGACAGCGAGTCCCACGGCCATAAAGGTGAAATAAAGTCCGGAGTTTACGCTGATCCCGATCTCAGCGGCGTACATCGCTACATAAGTGGTAGTCATACCATAAGGAATGGAGAGCAATAATAGGGAGATACCCGCCCAAGTTCCCTTCACCAAGAAAAAGCGGTCTAGGGAGATCGGTTCTCGTTTGACTGGTTGCTTATAAGGAGTCTTGACCATATAGGCCATGATAAAACCAAGGCTTCCGGATAGCAACGAGCAGGAAAAGATCACGTCGTATGTGAAGTTCCCTTGCATGAACAGACCGATCATCGGCCCGAAACTCATGGCGATGTTATTGGCTAGGCCGTAATAGCCAATACCTTCCCCACGGCGGGAGGAGGGCAAGATGTCGATCAGTATCGTATTTCCGGCCACCGTCACCATGCCGAAGGCGAAACCGTGTACGACGCGTAAGGCGATAAAGAGGGTAAGCGCCGTGGCTACCATGTATCCGCCAAATATGGCGGTGAAAATGAAATAAGCCACCAGATATAAGGGACGGCGGGCGAAAGTATCCAGTAAATATCCGGCGAACGGACGGATACAGAGCGCCGCTAGCGTATAGCACGACAAGATAAACCCGATCATAGACTTCCCGATCATGAATTCTTCCTTCAGATAAAAAGGCAAGATCGGCAGGATTAGATAGAAAGCGAAAAAAAGCAGGAAATTTGCCGCTAGTATATAGCAAAAGCTGGGTGTGATTATTTTATCGTTATTCATAAAGCCGCTTATTTATCAGAGTGCGAAATTAGTTGATTTTTCACAATTGTTTCCCCTAAACGGCCTAATAATTATAAACGGTAGCGGATCGCTACCAGAAACTCCCGGGGACGGATACGTACCCATGAGGTATAGCTTTCCAACGATGCGTATCGTGTGTATGCGTAGGTACGTTTGTCGAACAGGTTTGTCGCCGTGGCGGTGATTTGCCAACGCCCGGATTTCCATGAGACCGAGAAGTCCGCGAAAACGGCGTTGACGGATTGGTCTTCATTCACGTCATTGTGGTAATGATCTACGGAAAGACTTGCCTCTATGGGTGAGAAAATGTAGGAGAGTTGTACTTGTTGGATGACGTTCCATAAGGGCGCCAAACGGGTACGTTCTCCTATTTTACTTCCTCCGTACCGGATATCGGTTTGGTAACTGGTTTCCCAATGGCGGTTGGGAGTCCAGATCACTTTGGGCTCTAGGCGCATGAGGCGATATTGATAAGGAAGCCTTTGTCCCCCGCTGATTTGCTCGGCCTTGCTGATATTGAGGAGCGCCATGAGCGAGGTCTTTAGCCCTAGATCGTAAAAGCCTTTGGATAGCGTGCTTTTGACGGTATAGCCGGAACCGTGGTTGGACAGTGGTAAGGAGACTCGTTGTACCTGTCCGTTCTCTATACGTTGCTCGTATATACGGTTGTACCACTCCCGGTTGTGTGTCAGGTTTACCGTGGCGAAGAATTCCCGTGCCGTATTCTTGTACTCCCCATAAACGGAATAAAGCTGTTGTCTGTAAACCGGGAGGATTCCGCAATTCCAGACGCTATTCCGGTAATCCGTTTGATAAGGCCGGTCGTATAAGTCGGTCATCTCTCCGTATCTTTCCTTATAGGAGGCGTGTACCGTGAAACGCCATGCGTAATTCAGTTTGTAGATAATGGACAGGGACGGATTAACTGAGATGCGGGAGAAACCGACCCCTGTATATCCGGTCCATCTGAGAGGGGCGCTGAGGGATAGGGTCCATTTATAGGTATTCCATTGGTAATCGGGTGAGAGATAAGTTTGCAGGCTTTTCTCGATATTGCTGATCTCCCCGTTTATGCCCACCGTATATCGCTGGGTGAGGGAACCGCTCTTTTTCAGGAATGAGAAGGAATTATCGGTATAAAAGTCGCGTAAGCTCATTGGATAAGGGTGGTTATCCAAGCGAAGATCGGCCGCGTTGCTGTGGTAACGGAGCGAAGACTGGGCTTCCAACGTGTATTTGTCCAAGCTCCACAGGGTCCGTAAATTATTACGTAAGTCGAGGTTCGGGGTTTTGATGCGTTGGTCCAATGTTGTACGGCCGGTGGAAATTGTGTTTCCGGTTATATGGGAAAGGCTGGATTGCCAATCTCCGGTGGCTGAGAACTGGTTCTTGAGATACCTTTCCTGCGAGTTGTTTTCCACTCCGATATTGAGGTTGGCTTGATCCGAGCGAATGCGGCTATCGCTTTGTTCCGTTAGATGAATCGTGTCCTCGGATTGGTAATAAGTCGTCTCACTCCCCCTTTCCTGTGTTCGCAGGTCGTGGATATAACCGGCGTTTATACGGAGTTGGGTGTTCTCGTTCAGTTTATATAGGCGATTTGCGGATAGGCTGTGTATATGGTTGAACAGCCAGCGCTCTTTCTTTAGCGGGGCGGAAAATGAGGGCTGTAGCAGAAATTGGGGAACCTTGGGCTCGGATAAACGGGATTCGGGTGATTCGGTAAGCGTATTTTGCTCGCCCGATACATCCTGCCCGGTATTATTCCCTTTATATAGATAAGCGGATTGGCTGCTGCGGCTGATCTGCAAGGCGTCAGCGGCTCCTTTCCATAAGAACGGGGATGCGCCGAGACCGCCTTCGGCATTGATCAGCCAGCGATCCCGGAATTCCGGTCTCAGCTTGAGGTTCAACGCTACGTCTTCGGTCTTGATCTTTCTCTGTAACACACGGATCGGTTGGTGGTTCTCCATCACTTGTATGTTCTGTACGGCGTCGGCTCGCAGGTTCTCGCTGATTTGTTTGTATTTCCCGTTGGTGAGATCCAGTCCCTCCACATAGAAATTACGGATCTCTTTCCCGTTGTAAGAGATCTTCCCCAGATCATCGATATCGATACCCGGAAGTTTCCGTAATACGTCCTTAATGGCTTGATCCTTTGGGGAGAGAAAGCGGGTGACATCATAATTGATCGTATCTTGCCGCCCCCAGACACGTCCCGGATGGATTTCCACCTCCTTTAGGCTGAATACCTGCGGCTCCATCTCAAAACGAAGCGTTTGTCCGGCATGTACGGCTTGTTGCTGGGTTTGGTACCCTAAGAGCGAGACGGAGACGCTCTTGAGACCTTCCGCTTTTAATCTCCGTGAGTTGGTGGAGAAGGTGGTGCGCCTAACCAATATCCCTGCCGGGAAAAAAGTCTCTTTCTCGACGGCCTTTCCCCCGGATATGCCGGATCTGACAGCCGATCCGGTACATGTGGCGAATGTCTTGTCTAACTTGATAGAGAACGCTATCAAATATTCGGGAGAGGAAGTGAATATCGATATCGTAGTGCTTTGGAATCAGCAAGGGGTGGGATTGACCGTTTCGGATAATGGCTTCGGTATCGCTCCGGATGAGCGGCGAAAGGTATTCGAGAAGTTTTACCGTTCGTCTCATCTGCCGGATAAGCAAATTCCGGGTATTGGGTTGGGATTGAGCTACGTTCGCCAAATAGTAGAGGCGCATCATGGTTCAGTATCCCTGCGAAGTGAATTAGGTGAAGGCACTCGAATTACTATAAATCTACCTACTGCAGCTTTATGAAATCGACATTGAAAATACTTTTCGCTGACGATGACTTTAAGTATTCCCTCGTCTTGAAGCGATTCTTGGAACGGGAGGGGTATGAGGTGACTTATACCGGCAATGGTACCATGGCTTTGAAGCAATTCCCGGTCGTGAAACCGGATCTGGTCTTGCTGGATATCAACATGCCCGGCCTAAACGGTTTCGAGGTAGCGGAAAAGATCCGTGAGCAAGACCGTCATGTCTTGATCTTTTTCCTTTCCGACCGTTCCGATAAGAACGACCGTTTGAAAGGTTTTAGCTTGCGCGGAAACGATTACTTGGCGAAACCCTTCTATCCGGAAGAGCTGATCGCCCGTATCAAGGACCGTTTTGAGATCGGTGTCCATGAAAGCGTGCAGGAGGAGAGTTTCCATTTCGGAAACACGACCTTCAACTACACCACGAACGAGATCCGTACGGGTAATAACAAGGTATTGATCACTTCCCGCCAAGCGGATCTTCTGCGAATCCTGGCGACAAACCTGAATCTGGCGGTGGATCGTGACCTTCTGTTGGAAACCGTCTGGGGAACTAGCTCATACGCCAACTCCCTGGCCTTGAATGTGCAGGTCACCTATCTCCGTAAAGCGCTTCATAACGATCCGTCTACCGGCATCGTATCCTTGCCGAAGAAAGGATATATGCTAAGAGGATAGAATTTATCCGGTAGAATTGGGTTTCTGATCCGTAAGCATTATCTTTGTCCCACAAAGTATTCACAGAAAGAAAATGAATCATATATGAACTTCAGCGAACAATGTTTCCGCATTTTTGAGCAAGCTACGGAGGCTTATCATGTAACTGACAATGTAGATGCTACAGTGCATAATCCCTATGCGGTAAAGAGCATCGAGTTTTATCTTTATCTTAAGAACTGGATCGATGCCGTACAATGGCATTTGGAGGACATTATCCGGAATCCGGAGATCGACCCGGTGGAAGCGCTGGCTATCAAACGCCGCATCGACAAGTCGAATCAAGATCGTACGGATTTGGTAGAGTTGATCGATAGTTTCTTTCTGGATAAATACAAGAACGTGAAAGTCTTGCCGGACGCTACGATCAATACGGAAAGCCCGGCTTGGGCGATCGATCGTCTGTCGATCCTTACGCTTAAGATCTATCATATGCGTGAGGAGGCGAGCCGTCCGGACGCTACTGCCGAGCATAAGGCTCGTTGTGAGCAGAAACTGGCGGTGCTGATGGAGCAGAAGAAGGATTTGTCGATGGCTTTGGATCAATTGCTATCCGATATCCGTGACGGTAAGAAATACATGAAGGTCTACAAGCAAATGAAGATGTACAACGACCCGGCCTTGAATCCTGTGTTGTACGGTAAGAAATAATGGCAAATATATTAGTAATACGACTTTCGGCTATCGGGGATGTGGCGATGACCGTTCCCGTTATCTATTCCGCAGCCAAGGCGAATCCTACGGACTCGTTTACCGTGTTGACGCAAGCGTTCTTGATCCCGGTTTTTATCAACCGCCCGAAGAACGTGAACGTGATCGGTATCAATACGAAGAGCACGGAGAAAACGTTGGCGGGATTGCTTCGTTTTGCCTCTGCCTTGGTGAAATACGATTTCGATATGGTGCTGGATTTGCACGATGTGTTGCGAACCATGATTATCCGTACGCTGTTCCGCTTGAACGGCAGACGAGTGTTTGTCGTGGATAAGGCCCGGAAAGATCGTGCCCGGTTGACCGACGCGAAGCATAAACGATTTAAACAACTTCGCCCGGTGATCGAACGTTATGCGGATGTGTTCCGTAACGCCGGACTTCATTATACGGAATCGTTCACCTCGCTTTATGAGACCTCGACCCCTGATTTATCCGCCTTGGAACCCCTTGCGGGAACGAAGACGGGCAAATGGATCGGTATCGCCCCCTTCGCCAAGCACCGGGGAAAGATTTATCCGACCGGGGAGATGGAGCTGGTCATGGCCGAGCTTTCCGATCGAGAGGATTTTACCATCTTCCTGTTCGGTGGTCGTGGCTACGAGGAGGCGCTCTTGGATCAATGGGCTTTTGAGTATCCCCGGGTAAAAAGCGTGGCGGGCAAGTATTCCTTGGATCAGGAACTGGCCTTGATCAGCCGGTTGGATCTGTTGATTTGCATGGATTCCGCCAATATGCATTTCGCTTCCTTGGTCGGTACACGGGTGCTTTCCGTTTGGGGCGCTACCCATCCCTATGCCGGATTTTACGGATATCATCAGGATCCGGAAGATTGTATCCAGTTGGACTTACCTTGCCGTCCTTGTTCCGTATTTGGCCAAAAGCCCTGCCTGCGGAAGGATTGGGCGTGTATGAGACAGCTCAATCCGGATCTAATCATAAACAAGGTATTAACCTCTTTAAATGAAATGGTTTCGGATGAAGGAGGTCATTAACCCGGCGTACGGGCGATTCGAGGATTTTGTAAGGCGTGTACCTCGTATATTTTCGGAAGAGGGAAAAACGATTTATAAGGCGAGGAATGAGATCAAGGTTTTTGAGGTAGATGGTGTGGAACTGAATGTCAAGCGATATAGAGTCCCCTTCTTGATAAACCGTGTTATTTATCGTTTTTTCCGTCAGCCTAAGGCTGTGCGAGCCTATGAGTACGCTCTGCGATTGGTTGCCAAGGGGTTTGAGACTCCTGCCCCGATCGCTTATATCCTTTTTAGGAAGAAAGGGTTTTTGGGATATAGTTATTTTATCAGTCTGCAATCCAGCTATAAGACATTGTATAAAGTCGGACAGCGTCCGGTAGAGGGGAACGAGGATATTTTTCGTGCGTTAGGCACTTATATGGCAGAGTTGCATGAGGCGGAGGTCTATCATGCCGATTTCTCTCCCGGAAATGTGTTGTACGATCGTACGGAGGAAGGGGTTAGGTTCTCCTTGATCGATATAAACCGGATGCACTTCGGGCCTGTATCGCTAAAACGAGGATGCGCGAATTTCTCCCGCTTGTGGGGACGGGAAGCCGCTTTTCATTTAATGGCGGAGACCTATGCCGAGAGCCGGCATTTTGATAAAGCGGAATGCCTTCGTTGGATATTATACTATCGAAATCGTTTCTGGAAGAAATATGCGTTGAAGCATGAGATTGAATTTGAATTATAGACTTTTATGAAAACACAAATACTCCGGTTCTGTTTAGTCGTTAGTTGTCTTTTTGCCTATGTATTTCCGGTTAAGGCGTTAGAATGGTGGGAAAAGGTAGAGTATCTGACTTACTCGCCCCGTTATTTCGGACCAAATGCCTTTCCGATTCCCGAGTTGGTAGGAGGAAGCCTGTCCAGCCGTTGGGAAGTGGAGCTTCGGGGGGAATATCATAAGACGCAAGGCGATCAGACAAAAGATATCTTTACCCGTTTGTACATTCCTGTCGTAAAGGGGCGTGTAGGAGTGAATGTCAGTTGGGTATTCCAAGAATGGTATGAGATGTCGCCGGAAGTGCGGGATGAGCGTTATGCGGTAGAACTGAAATCCCCGATTGTTTGCCGGGGCGACGTGATCTTTAATTTTTATTTCCAAGCTCTCCGGAGCGAGAAGTGGATGGATATCGTGGTAAGCGCCAACCTGAAAACCGCCAGTGGCGGACGCTTGTGCGACGCTCGTTATACGGATGCGGCCTCTTATTGGTTCGACGCCAATCTGGGACGTACGTTGTGGAAGCGGAAAGATGTAAACGCTTCGATCCGTGTACAAGCTTTAGCGGGTTTTTATTGTTGGATGACGAACGATGTCGTTAATCGTCAGAACGACGCTTTCTGTTATGGGGCAGGTGTGTTAGGAACCTATCGGGGGGTCTCGTTGGATTGTAATTATGCCGGTTTCCGGGGATATCGGGATAATGGGGATAAGCCGATGATTCTACGGACAAAGCTAAATTATGAGCTTAAGAAAAATATCCTGTCCTTCCAATATAAACATGGAATGAAGGACCATCTTTATGATAGCTATTCATTAGCTTATATCCGTTGTTTCTGAATCTGTAAATAATCTATGCTTTCTTGATCGACCTGAATAACGTGGCGAAGCCGTCTGTATAAGCCTTTACGCTGAAATCTTGGATGATATGCTCACGTGAGGCCTTGGCGAACGCTTCCAATCGCTTCGGGTTATCGATAAGCGAGAGGATAGACGCCGCCATTTGTTGAGGAGAAGAAGGCGGCACTAACAATCCGGTGACTCCGTCTATGATTAAGTCTCTTGCTCCCGGTATGTCTGTTACGATACAAGGTACTGAACAAGCCATAGCCTCTCGCACGACTCTTGGGGAGGCATCCCGGTGCGAGGGAAGTATAAACAACTGGGACGTGACCAGAAAAGAGATGGCGTCGGAACGCTGTCCCAGAAAATGAATTTGTGCGCTTACCTTCGACTGTTGGGCTAATTGGAAATCATTTTCCCCATATTCTCCCACGATTGTAAGATGTACCCGTGGATCATCCAATAAGATAAACGCATCAATCAAATCGGTTAAGCCTTTGAACGGCCTGTTCTTCGTCGCTCCGATATAGATGCAACGAAAGGCGTCGTCCGGAATATCGTCTGCTTGTTTGGGCGTACGGACTGCCTCCTTGATCCAATCGATATCAAATGGCTTTGTGCTGGTCGTTAGTCTTTTTCGTGCGATGAATCGGGAGAGATATTCCTCGATATCTTTGGTCTCGCATACGACATGCTCCACGGCGGGATTTAATATGCCTAGATAATAGGTCGGATCGAACCGCTTCAATTTAGCCTGCGTACCTCGGTATGCGATATTCTTCGCCCGTGTGCCTATGGAAGCGAATAGAGCGTTTGATAAACCGGAACTACTCGGTGAGTAGATAAGGTCGATCCGATAAGTCTTGATGATTTTGCGCAGGGCACGAATAACGTTCCAGTTGAACTTCGAGGTAATGACCGGCAGATCCAAAGGTGTACAATTCCCATAGATCTTTTTGTCGGTATACGATTGGGGAGAAGCGATATAGATGTTGAAGTCCTCAAGCTTGGACAATCCTTCCAGCATTTTGTAGGTTGCTATATCGGCTTCTTTATAGACTAAAAGTATATTCATTGTGTATGGATAAAATGGATTTGCTAAGATCGTGAGATATTCTCGTATACTCGCATGAAATGAGCCGCTAATACGTCGGGCATGAATCGCCGTATATTCTCTCGTCCGCCGGAACGCATGGATTCGGCCAGCTTCGGCTCGTTCAATACGGACTCTATCAAGCCGCGCAGTTCTTGTTCGTTTCTTGGATCGGTATATAAAGCGGACGGTCCGCCCGCCTCTTCCAGACAAGAACCGGTAGCCGCTATCACCGGAATACCGGCAAGCTGGGCTTCTAAGATCGGGATACCGAATCCTTCGAAAAACGAGGGATAGACAAATAAGGTCGCCATCTGATAGAAAGCGGCTAATTCGTTAAAAGGTATATGAGTCAAGATATGGACGCGACCGGACAGGTTGTTTTCCCGGATATAAGTCTCTACCGTGTCCGTATAAGGCGTATGCTTACCGATAGCGATCACGGAGATATCTTCTTTCAGCTTTTTCAGGGCTTTTACCAGAAGCAATAAATTTTTCCGTTCCTCGATGCTCCCTACATATAATATATAAGGCCCGTTTATCTGATATTTCTCGCGTACGGACGATTTCACGTCTTCTTGAACCGCTTGCCCGAATATCGGGTCACAACCTTGGTAAACAACCTCGATCTTGCTTTCCGGAATGTGGAAGAAGTCCCGGATGTCTCGCATCGTCTGTCGGCTGATCGCTATGATCTTGTCCGACCGTAAACAAGCTTGCTTGAATTTGTAGGTATAGATGGAACGATCGATCGGTTTATAAAGCTGCGGGTAACGCAAGAAGATCAAGTCATGTATCGTTACGACCGCTGGGATTCCGTTCTGTTTTAGATTCATAGGAATCTCATTACTCAAGCCATGGAACAGATCTACGTGCTCTTTTCGAAGCGTAGCCGTTAGGCCCGAGGTACGCCATAAAGACGGAAATAGTTTATCGAACCTGCCTTCCGGATAATGGAATGAGACACTTGGACGCTCCTCGATCCGTTTCCGTAACGCTTCTTTGCCTTTGCCCGGCGTATAGAGTTGATAGGTATGCTCCGGGAAAGAAGCGGACAAACTATTCACTACGAACCGGCTATAATTACCCAGTCCGGTAGCGTTATGCGTAATCCGTTTTGCGTCGAAAGCGATCTTCATAGGCTTGAATTCGATATATTGGGCAAATATACGATATAATTTTAATTACCTTTACCTCATTTCCTTCCGAAATCCGCCGGGATCTCCCCCCATTCGGATGTTTCCCATTTGAGGATCCGGGTGGTATAGGTATGGGTGTTCAACCATTTCTCGGCCCGCTCGATGAGGTCGAAGATAGGTTCGTTGATCGGTTTACGTGCTAATAGGGTTTTGCATTTCTTTTTCTTGACCCAGCTGATGGCGTTGCGGCTATCCGAATAGATCGGCAGGTCGCTTCCCTTTTGCTGTAGCAAGGCGAGGCCGTGTACTAAGGCGAGGAATTCCCCGACATTGTTCGTGCCCTCCTTCAGCGGGCCGATATGGAAGATCTCTTGCCCGGTGGCGGTATAAACGCCTCTGTACTCCATATCCCCGGGATTACCGCTACAGGCGGCGTCTACGGCAAGACTCTCATTGATGGGGTTCCCGATCGGGGCTTCTGGCGCGAGACGGGCCACGGCTTTCGGGGAAGAGGCGGTCTTTAGGTAATGGGTATAGCCGGCCTCGAAGGCTTTGGCGGCTTCCTCCCGGTTCTCGAAGGATTTATATTTGGCTCCCTCTTGTCCGTCTACCTGTGCCTTGCATTCCGCCCAGTTATCATAGATTCCCGGGTTCAACCCTTTCCATACGACATAAAACTTATTCTTGGCCATGACTCTTACTCAAGATTTCTTGTGAGAATTGCGTATAGGTACCGAACGGCGCTCTTTTATCCTTGAAGAAACGGATCAAGGCGTCCAGCCTTCTTTCCATGCCGCAACCGGAATGGTTGGTCATGATAAACGGCAACTTTAGCTCTTTCCGGTCGCTCAAGGAGGTAAACTCCCACGGATGGAAATAGGTCAGGAAATAACCGTCCTCTTTCCAAGTCCAAAGCGCTAACTTACGGTACAAGGTGGCCGGAAGGTTATGGTAAGCCAGCCAAAACAAGGGGAAACGGACGATCGGGGTCACCGAGGCGGGCAGTTGCAATACGCCATCTTTCATGAAATAGGTGCGGGGTTGCCCCAGATGGTTATAACGGCCGGGAATACAAGTCGGGTTCAAGGACGAGTTGTATAAGTAACCGGCCTTATGGATCTCTTCTTCTTCGACGGGCATCATGCGGGCCATACGGAAACCGTTCACCGGTTGTCCGGTCAGTTCCTCCAATGCCTCTTTGGACTTGCGTAGATCGGCGGTCTCGAACGACGAGTGATAAAAACCATGCGAAGCGATCTCATGTCCACCCTTTTGGATGTCCAAGATCAAATCCTTCGCATGAAGGGCGAAGTTCGCCGTGCAAAAGAAAGTCGCTTTTACCCGGTGACGGGCCAGACATGCCAATATCTTCCGGGTTCCTTCCACGGAAGTACGCATTTGTTCCTCGAACGGCAATTCCACGCCGTGTTCCAATGGAGCGTCAAACTCCTCGATATCAAAACTAAGTAATATCATGAATGTTAATTAATCTCTATGAAATAAGATGGATAAGAAGTTCAACGCTTCCCGCCGCAGGACCTTGAATCCCATATCGGATACCGCTAGTCCTTCTTTGATGTTCGCATTGATCGTCCGTAAGTTTATCTCTTTCCGGCGACTTGCCTTATAGATAAATTCTGTATCGAACAGGAAGCTATTGATACGGGTGGTCAGGAATATCGCTTGTCCCGCTTGACTGAATCCTTTCATACCTCCTTGCGTATCCTTGATCTTGATCCTCAAAATCCATGTGTTACATATATGGGATAGCTTGGATAGCACTTTTCGGAAAGGAGGCAAATTCTCCTGATAACTTTTGCTACGGGTAGCCACGACCACGTCCGCTCCTCCTAGCAACGTCTCGACCATCCTGCCGAACGAGTCGTTTGTATAAGGGAAATCGTAGTCCGTATAAATAATGTAGGGAGAGGTACATCGCTTTACTGCCTCTCGCAAGGCATATCCTTTTCCCCTGTTGGGCTTATAGTCTACGACGCAGACATTCGGTATCAATTGCCGGAGGCGGTCAATCGTTTCCGGCTCGTATCCCCGTCTCGAACCATCACTGACAATAAAAAGGTGGAAACGTACCGGGCTGAATAATCGCTCCACTTCGCGGAAATGGGTGGCTACTCGTTCCTCCCAGCCCGAAGGCGGGTTGTAACAAGGTAATACCAAATCTATGTCTGCTTGTGCGTTCATTCCATTTATACCTTTACCGGATTATAACTCCTCGTACACATCTCAAATGTCAGCTTTAGCCAGATCAGCATACAAGGCAACGCTTTTAACGCATACGGGTATACATAATGCACTCGTATGTATTTCGGGAAAAGATCGGACGGAGACATGCTGGTCAATATAAAGGCGAAGACCATCAAGACAATATCCAATGTCGAACGTTTCCACGGTACAGCCGTATACCAAATAGCGACTCCGATAAACGCTATGATATAGGTACTGGACTCGCTACCCGTGCTGAACAGTACGACAAACATCAACACCGAGGCCAATAACGTTTTCCGGAAAGCCTCATATTTATATTGACTGATGCGTAGATAAGGCAGGCCGAATACTATTAATCCCCCTATTATCAGATAAATGTCCGAGTAACTGACCGATCCCGATATCTTACGAACCATTCCCAAGAAGGAAATGTTCTGCATGAGCGCGAATAAGTTCTCCGAATTTTTTCCGGATAAGTCCTCGAACCAACCGGTATATTGGGACATTATATAATCCGGCCCGGACAATATCATCGGGGCTACGACCATGACGACCGCCCATCCTACGCAAGATAGGCTGAACTTCATCTTATGGCGAGAGAAAAAGAAGAACGCCAATCCCGTGATCCCATACAATTTAGTAAAGGTACCCAACATGATCACGAAAGCGGCCCATACGTCTTTCTCTTTCTCTATCAATGCGTAGGCGAGGACAATGATAGCGGCGATACTGATATTAAATTGCGACATGAAAAGCGAGGTAAGCAACTCGTGGGCACAGAACCAATAGATAAAGATACGTTCCCGCTTGATCCCCGGTAGCATCTTGACCGCCCAGAATAAGAAAAGGCTTTGCGCCACTGACCAAGTAAGCAGTCCTAACCATAACGGTGTAATGGCGAACGGAGCCACTACCAAGCTAAATACCGGCCCGTAGTGAAAAATATCGTTGTATTCTTCCGGATAGGCGGCATAGAGCGGTAACTCATTCAACGTATGCCAAAAGGATTGCCTGAAGATGGAGAAGTTGTTATATTTCCCGGGGAAATACTTGGTAATCCATGCGATAACCCCCAGCAATGCCCATAGCCCCATTAAGGTACTATATTTGCTGAAAAATGGCTTATGGATGATTGTATTGAACTTATCTATAAATTTCATCATCGAATCTACATCTGTCTACGGGGCAAAATTACATAAAAACGGTGACTTTTATGCGAGTTAAATAAAAATACTATTTTTGCGTCCAAAACTGGTAAGAGATTATTTATGAATGAAATGTTGAGATACACGATCATTCGTGTCATTCTGTTTGTAATGGGAGGCTTTCTTGTTCTCGGATGTTCGGATGAAGATGATGTGGGTAATAGTGGAGGAACGAGTAAATATGGTTTGATACGGATGGCGGAGGAGGATTATGATTCGTCGAATACTTCTTACATCCTTCAGGATGAGGAACCGGACGAGGTTCTTTTCGATTCGTCAAAGCGAAAATTCAAGGTGAATGAGCCTTTGCAGGTGTCAGTTACCGGGCAGAAGGAGTTGATGCTTCGTTTCTATTCTCCTAGAGCTATCCATAATGTGATTGTCTGGGCTACGGTTGAGGGTTATGAGGATGAGGTACGGTTTGCGGAGTTTACTACGGTTTTACCTTTTCAGGAGTTTAAAATGAAGTTGCCTTTTCTAGAACGGGCGAAGGTTTATTATACACGTTCCGGCGAGGAGGTTACCATAGATGCCCATCCGGATATCGTGGCCGAGAATATAAGTTTGCGGGTTGAATGTGGAGATCCGGTCTATCAAGGAATGATAAACGTGAAACCTAAGTGGGATATTTGGTTTGGTAAATATTCCGGTTCGAACTGGGGCAACTTTAGGCCACATCTGGCTCGTGAGGCGGTTGCCCTTTCCTTGAATATGGCCGCGATGTTTTCTTCCTCGCTTTTTGATGAGGAACTGGAGAAGTGGCGTGGCAAGCTGATAAATAACGAGCAAATCGTGGATATAGATGTGTTGAAGAAACAGATCACGAATCATGGCGGGTTGTGTTATGGACGCGTGGTGAATGTTGTCGGTCTGGGTGGAGGAAATACCTTTGGGCTAGGTGAATATGTCTATCTGACCCATTATGCCGACGATGCCAATGGTTCTGACACGCCGTATCATGAGCTGGCACACTGCTTGGGGTATGGGCATAGTGGGAATATGACGTACTATCCGGCGGAAGGCGGTTTCCCTACAATTTGTATGAAGGTTTACTCACAGCTTTCCGTGAGCAAGAAATTACCGGTTTATTCCCGCCGTTTCTTGCATACCCGGAGGAATAAGAATCTGGTAGAGAATAAAAACGTGTATACTTCCTCGAAATACATTATCGATGATCCGGAATTGGATGCCATAGATGGCGGGCTTGGGCTTGCTCCGATGGAGACGGATAGGGCTGGTGATGAGGGTTCTCCTCTCTCATTTACACTTTCTGTCTTGGATATTCCCGGTGCCACTGTGGAAACTTTTCATCCGAAAGCGGTCCATCTTTATGGGAATACGCTATATGTAGCAAATGACGCTCCGGGACATTATAGTTTGGAGGTCTTTGATGTATCTTCCGGTAATGTGCGTCATGTGAAAAGTATGGTTGAGTGGATGAACGGAGATAAGAAAGAGACCTTTGCGGGGGAGCCAAACGGCGTGACTCGCTCGTATGGGAAAATATATGTCACGAATACGGGAAGCCGTACGGATGTGTTTGATGCGGAAACGTATGAGTTCATTACTTGTATCGGTACGGGTACTTGGGGTGAGGGTGGTTATCAGACCGTTCATGCGTTTGATGTGACGGCTAGTCAAGGGGCTGTCTTTATCCGGGATAAACGGAAACTGGTAGTTGTCTTGGAGCAAGATGTACAGCCCGGTTCCGCTGCTCGGGTACCTATATATAGCCGTAGCGTAAATTTACAAGAGGCAATGGGTACTTATGCAGTAGCGGCACGAAATGATGGCTTTTTATATGTGACGGCCCAGAATAAAAATATAATCTATTTGTTCGATCCTGCGGACATTCGGGCAGGGGACACGGGCTTTGCGCCGTATCTGGTGACATTGGGATTTGAAAAGTCTCCCCAGTCGATAGCGTTTGTAGGGGATCGTTTGTTTGTTACGCTTCGTGTCGATGATAAACGGTCGGAGCTATGGGAGATCAGCCCTAAGAACGGAAAATTATTGCAGGACTTTACAGATTCGATGGTCTATCCCGAGAAAATAGCCGGTGCTCGTCATACTTTATTGGTAGTGGATCGTGCGACCCAGACAGTAAAAGCCATTGGCCTATGATTTTTTTATTGATTCTTAGGAATAAAGAAGATGGAGTTCCCGGAAAAAGTTTACATTTGCGAAAACTATTATAATAACGTATGAAACGTGTTTTTTTGGTCGGATATATGGGAGCGGGCAAGACAACGGTGGGAAAAGAGCTTGCCAAGCTCGCCGGTCTTTCGTTCATAGATCTTGATTACTATATCGAAGGGCGTTATCATAAGGCCGTTTCGCAGATATTCGCCGAGAGAGGGGAGGAGGCTTTCCGAGAGATAGAACGGAATATGCTTCACGAGGTCGCTGAGTTTGAGGACGTGCTGATCTCCACGGGAGGAGGCGCTCCTTGCTTTTTCGATAACATGGAGTTTATGAACGCTTCTGGCACGACGGTTTACTTGAAGGTGTCAGTCGAGGAGCTGGCGAAGCGTCTGGAGTTGTGCAAACATACCCGTCCGGTGTTGAAAGGACGTTCCGGGGAGGAACTGAGGGCGTTTATCGCCGAGAGTCTGGAGAAAAGGAATCCGTTTTATACGAAGGCGTCCATAACGTTTGATGCCGAGAAGATGTTAACAGAATCTGATGTACATGACATATCGAACGCGTTAATGAAAATCCTATAGCATATGGAAGCGAACGACGGCCGGCAGGCACAGGGGGCCTATATCCCGCAGGAATTATTGAAAGAGATCAGCAAGGTGAATAACCGTTTGCTCATCGGTATTCCTCGTGAACGATGCGAGGCGGAAAAACGTTTGCCGTTAACTCCGGAGGCGGTGGATATGCTGACCGATTGCGGTCACCGGGTGCTGGTGGAAAGTGGCGCCGGATTAGGCATCAACTATTCCGATAATCATTTCTCGGAGGCGGGGGCGGAGATCGTCGATACGCCCGCAGAAGTTTTCCAAGCGGATCTGATCTTGAAGATATTGCCTCCGTTACCGGTGGAAATCGCGTTTATGAGACCTCGCACGACCGTTTTCTCATTGGTGCAGTTTAATTTATTCGCTCAAGAGGCTTTCGAGTTGATGATGGCGAAACGGATTACCGCTATCTCTTATGAGTTGATGGCGGATGAATATAATCGTTTCCCGGTGCTGAATGTCACTTCCGAGATCGAGGGGGCGGCTTCCATAACGATCGCTTCCGAGCTGTTGAGCAATACCCAAGGAGGTAAAGGGATCTTATTAGGCGGTATCCCGGGCGTATCCCCTACGGAAGTGGTGATTATCGGGGCCGGAAACGCCGGGACCGTGGCCGCGCGTGCCGCGTTGGCCTTGGGAGCATCCGTGAAAGTATTCGATGATGATATCAATAAATTGCGTATAATACAACAGGTCTTAGGGCAAGGGCTTTTTACTTCCACGTTCCATCCGAATGTGCTGCATAATGCGTTTCGTAGCGCTGACGTGGTGATCGGGGCGATGCGTTATATTAATACGAGACATCGCTATATTATCGCTACGGACTTGGTGCGTACGATGAAAAAGGGAGCTTTGGTGATCGATCTGAGGGTAAGCCAAGGCGGTTGCTTTGAGACGACTTGCTGCTTGTCGAGGGAAGATCCCGCGGTGTTCGAGCAATATGGGGTATTACATTATTGTAAACTGAATATCAGCAACCGGGTGGCTCGTACTACCTCGATGGCTTATAGTAATATATTCGTACCTTTATTATTGTCGTTGGGCGACGCCGGTTCCGTGCAAGGAATGATCAAATCGGATAAGGGCTTTAGGGCGGGAGTATATATGTATTATGGGAAGACAGTGAATAGTTATGTGTCTAACCATTTTAATCTATCATCTAATAATCTTGATCTATACCTCTCTGCTTTTTGATGCGGAAAAGTTTTGAACTCGCAAAGTTTATGCTTTACTTTGCGGACGATCTAAATACCAATAAGCGATAAAGCTAATAAAGTATATTATGGCAGAACAGACAAAAGTTAAGACGCTGGAGAAGGTTGTAATTCGTTTCTCGGGAGACTCGGGAGATGGTATGCAGTTAACCGGTACAATCTTTTCAAACCTGTCCGCGGTTTTCGGGAACGAGATTTCTACATTCCCAGACTATCCGGCAGAAGTACGTGCTCCACAAGGAACACTAAGTGGTGTATCTGGATTCCAAGTGCACTTGGGATCGCGCAAGATCTTCACACCCGGTGATAAGGCCGACGTATTGGTGGCCATGAATCCCGCCGCGCTGAAGGTGAACGTAAAACACCTAAAACCCAATGCGATTGTTTTAATCGACACGGACTCTTTCAAGAAAAGTGATTTGGATAAGGCCTTGTTTACGACCGATGATCCGTTTACTGAGCTGGGATTGACTGGCGTGCAGGTTGTTGCCGCTCCGATCTCTACGATGGTAAAAGACGGATTGGTTGAGTTTGGCTTGGACAATAAATCGGCTCTTCGCTGTAAGAATATGTTCGCCTTAGGACTTGTTTGCTGGTTGTTCGAGCGTCCGCTGGAGGAGGCTATGCACATGTTGCAGAATAAGTTCGCTAAGAAACCGGTTATCGCCCAAGCTAATATCAAGGCTTTGACGGACGGTTATAATTATGGTAATAACATCCATGCCTCAGTTTCTACGTATCGTATCGAGAGTAAGAAAGCCGAGCCTGGATTCTATACGGACGTGAATGGTAATAAGGCTACTTCCTATGGTTTGATAGCCGCTGCCGAGAAGGCTGGTTTGCAGTTGTTCTTGGGTAGTTACCCGATCACTCCGGCTACTGATATTTTACATGAATTATCTAAACGTAAGGATTTAGGCGTTATCACGGTTCAGGCCGAGGATGAGATCGCCGGTATCTGTACTTCTATCGGAGCTAGTTTCGCCGGTTGCTTGGCGGCTACATCTACTTCCGGACCGGGTCTTGCCTTGAAGAGCGAGGCGATCGGTTTGGCTGTAATCGCCGAGTTGCCTTTGGTGATTATCGATGTTCAGCGTGGCGGTCCTTCTACGGGCTTGCCGACGAAGAGCGAGCAAACGGACTTGATGCAGGCTCTGTATGGCCGTAATGGTGAGAGCCCTGCCGTGGTAATAGCGGCCTCTACGCCGACTGATTGTTTTGATGCCGCATTTTGGGCGGGTAAGTTGGCCGTGGAGCATATGACTCCGGTTATCTTGTTGACCGATGCCTTTATCGCTAACGGTTCTTCCGCTTGGAGAATTCCGGAAATGGATAAATATCCGGAGATTAAGCCGAATTACGTAGCTAATTATCAAGACGAGAAAGTCTGGAAGGCGTATCGTCGTAACAAGGAAAGCTTGGTTCGTTACTGGGCGATTCCGGGAACGGAAGGTTTCGCTCATCGTCTGGGCGGTCTGGAGAAAGACTACGAGACGAGTGCGATCTCTACCGATCCGGCTAACCACCAGAAGATGGTGACGACCCGTCAGGCTAAGATCGATAAGATCGCCGACTATATCCCCGAACTGGAAGTGATCGGAGATGAGGACGCTGATTTATTGATCGTTGGTTGGGGTGGAACCTACGGACACCTTTACGAGACGATGGAGACGATGCAAGAGAATGGCAAGAAGGTGGCTTTCGCTCACTTCAAGTTTATCAACCCGCTGCCTAAGAATACGGCTGAGGTTCTTTCTAAGTATAAGAAAGTGGTGGTGGCTGAGCAAAATAACGGCCAGTTCGCTAACTATTTACGTGGAAAGGTACCCGGATTTAACCCGTATCGCTTCAATCGTGTAAAGGGACAACCTTTTGTCGTTGCGAGATTAGTTGAGGAATTCACTAAAATATTGGAGGCTTAAAAGATGACAACAGAAGAAACTAAATTTCAACCGAAAGATTATAAAAGCGACCAGTACGTACGTTGGTGCCCGGGTTGTGGCGACCATGCGGTACTGAATTGCCTGCATAAGGCTATGGCCGAGGTAGGAGTGGCTCCTCACAATATGGCAGTTATCTCAGGTATCGGCTGTTCTTCCCGCTTACCTTATTATATGAATACGTATGGCTTCCATACGATCCATGGTCGTGGAGCGGCTATCGCTACCGGCGTAAAGACGGCTCGCCCGGACTTGAGCGTATGGTTGATTACGGGTGATGGCGACTGCTTGGCTATCGGCGGTAATCATTTTATCCACGCTGTCCGTCGTAATATCGATTTGAATATCGTTCTTTTCAACAACAAGATCTATGGTTTGACGAAGGGACAGTACTCCCCGACATCTGACCGTGGTTTCGTATCCAAGAGCTCTCCTTATGGGACGGTGGAAGATCCGTTTATCCCGGCCGAGTTGGCGTTGGGTGCCCGTGGTAATTTCTTCGCCCGTACGATTGACGTGGATTTGAAGAATACGACCGAGGTATTGACGGCTTCCGCCCGTCATAAAGGCGCTTCCGTTACGGAAGTGCTAGTAAACTGCGTGATCTTTAATGATGGTATCCATAAGGGGATCGTTGATAAGGCATACCGTGCGGATCGTACGATTTTCCTTCGCCATGGCGAGAAAATGGTTTACGGCGCTAACATGGATAAAGGCCTTGTGCTAGACGGCCTAAAACTGAAATCCGTAACGATCGGACAAGATGGTTATACGATGGATGACGTATTGGTACACGACGCCCATGAGAAGGATAACACCTTGCATATGATGCTTGCCATGATGAGCGGTGATATGCCAATTGCGTTAGGCGTAATACGAGATGTGGAGGGACCGACCTATGATGAGGCTGTCCACCAGCAAATCGAGGAGGTACAAGCGAAGAATCCTACACGTAAATTACACGACCTTTTGATGAAAGGTGAGATTTGGGAGGTAAAGTAATATATTTCTGATTGGATATAAGAGAAGGCGCAAGATATTTATCCTGCGCCTTTCTTATATTTATACGCTGGATTTGTTTGTGCGGAAAAAAGTATATATCTTTGTTTCAGTCACAATAAAAGCGAATACCTATGATGACAACTTCGGAAATAGTTGAGATGCTAGCTAAAAGTATATGATTTGTAAACTCCATATTACAAATAGACTAAGGGTTTTGTTAATTGCATGGAAAAGAGTAATTATTACTGAAAAATTTCCTTAATAAGCTGTGTACGATAAAAAAAAATATTACTTTTGTACCGCGGTTAACAAGGTGGAGTCGCAGCAAGCTCCAAAAGGTCGGAAAGCCTCACCGTATCGAACTAGAGTAGAGAGAAAAGTTATATAAAGTCAATCATTTAAATTAAATTCAAGATGGCTAATTTAGATTTAAGCAAGTACGGAATTGTTGATGTGAAAGAAATCGTTCACAATCCGTCTTATGATGTTCTGTTCGCAGAAGAAACTAAACCGAGTTTGGAAGGCTTCGAGAAAGGCCAAGTAACTGAGCTAGGTGCTGTAAACGTGATGACTGGTATTTATACAGGTCGTTCTCCTAAAGATAAATTTTTCGTAAAGAATGAAGCCAGCGAAGATTCTGTATGGTGGACTTCTGATGAATATAAGAATGATAACAAGCCTTGTTCTGAGGCCGCTTGGGCAGACTTGAAGGCTAAAGCCGTAAAAGAATTGTCTGGCAAACGTTTGTTCGTTGTCGATACATTCTGTGGCGCTAACGAGGCTACTCGTTTGAAAGTACGTTTCATCATGGAGGTTGCTTGGCAAGCTCACTTCGTAACTAATATGTTCATCCGTCCGACAGCTGAGGAATTGGCTAACTACGGCGAACCTGATTTCGTTTCTTTCAACGCTGCTAAGGCTAAAGTTGACAACTACAAAGAATTAGGCTTGAACTCTGAGACTGCTACTGTTTTCAACTTGAAGACTAAAGAGCAAGTTATCTTGAATACTTGGTACGGTGGTGAGATGAAGAAGGGTATCTTCTCTATCATGAACTACTTGAACCCGTTGCGTGGTATCGCTTCTATGCACTGCTCCGCTAACACGGATAAAGAGGGCAAGAGCTCAGCTATCTTCTTCGGTTTGTCTGGTACTGGTAAGACAACTTTGTCTACGGACCCGAAACGTTTGTTGATCGGTGACGATGAGCACGGATGGGATAACGAGGGTGTATTCAACTACGAGGGTGGTTGCTACGCTAAGGTTATCAACTTGGATAAAGAGAGCGAGCCGGATATCTACAACGCTATCAAACGTGACGCTCTTCTTGAGAACGTAACAGTTGCCGCTGATGGTAAGATCGATTTCGCTGATAAGTCAGTTACAGAGAACACTCGTGTTTCTTATCCGATCTATCACATCGAGAACATCGTTAAGCCGGTTTCTAAAGGCCCGCACGCAAAACAAGTTATCTTCTTGTCTGCTGACGCATTTGGTGTATTGCCTCCAGTATCTATCTTGACTCCGGAGCAAACTCAATACTACTTCTTGTCTGGATTTACCGCTAAATTAGCAGGTACAGAGCGTGGTATCACGGAACCGACTCCTACATTCTCCGCTTGTTTCGGTGCTGCTTTCTTGTCATTGCACCCGACAAAATACGGCGAAGAGTTGGTTAAGAAGATGGAAATGACTGGCGCTAAGGCTTACTTGGTGAACACAGGTTGGAACGGTAGCGGCAAACGTATCTCTATCAAAGATACAAGAGGTATCATCGACGCTATCCTTGATGGTTCTATCAATGAGGCTCCGACAAAGAAGATCCCGTATTTCGACTTCGAGGTTCCGACTGCATTACCGGGCGTAGATCCGAAGATCTTAGATCCTCGCGATACCTATGCTGATCCTGCTCAATGGGATGAGAAAGCGAAGGATTTGGCTGCTCGCTTCCAGAAGAACTTTGCTAAGTTCACGGGCAACGAAGCTGGTAAGGCATTGGTTGCTGCTGGTCCTCAGTTATAATTGCTTAAAAAACCTTGATCAAAAAAGGTCAAGGTCTAAAAATATCTTTATAAAAAAGCGTGGAATTACTAATTCTGCGCTTTTTTTATGATAACTACGTTAATTTTATTATAAATGTAAAGTAGTTAAAAAAAATATTCCTACCTTTAGACCGGATTATCTGTTATAAGAAGAGCTTAAAAAGGAGTAATGATAAAAAAACTGGCACTTATTATTGGCTTTATAATTTGTTTGTCATCTTGTGGCAAGGATTATGTCTATCGGATTGAAGGGGAACTTTCTAATCTGGAAGATCAAACCGTATATGCTGTATTTGAGAAGGATAATTATAAAGTGGTTGATACGGTGGTTTGTACGAAACCCGGGCAGTTCCAGATCGATCAAAATGAAGCGGGTTTCCATTGTGTGACTATCTTCTTTGCGGATAAAGAGCATTGGGTTACGGCTTATCTGGAACCGGGAGAAACCGTAAAAATCACGGGCGACGCTAACTCTCCATTGCTATTGCAGGTAAAGGGGGGACGGACAAATGATAAGTTGACCGCTTTTAAGAAAAAAATCGCTCCTTTATTGACGGAATTGACAAATTTATCAAATTCTTTAAATAGCAAGGATTTGAACGATACGATCGAGGAGACGGATATCGCCGCTCGTTTGGCGAATGTTAATATGCAATTGAGCGAGGAAGCGATCCGGTACGTAAAAGAGAACCCGGATGAAGAGGTATCCGTTGTCTTGATTCAATCTTTTTTCTCAGATCCCGATGATACTCGTAAAATTGATGAGTTGTTGGCGTTATTGAATCCAAGGTTGAAAGACTTTTATCTGGTGAAGGAGCTGGAGCAATATAGCGCCCGTGCGAAACGTACGGCTTTGGGTGCGGAAGCCCCAGATTTCTCCGTAAGGAATATTTATGGGAATACGGTAAGTTTGGATTCTTTCCCGCAGAAATATTTATTGCTGACATTTACTGCTCCTTGGTGTGATATGTGCCAGACAGAGGATCTATATCTGGATAAGGTAGCGATGAAATATCCGAAAGATCAGTTGGATATTCTTTTGGTTAGCTTGGACGATAATCCGGATAATGTCCGGGATGTACTGAAGAAAGATAGTATAGCGTGGAATCTGGTAACAGATTCGGCCGGACAAGCGGCTATGTTGATAGATCTGTATAACGTAAGCGTATTGCCACGCTGTTTCTTGATAGATGAGGATCATAAGATCTTGATGAAAACAGAGAATGGAATCGAGATCAAGCAAACACTGGAAAACTTGTTCGAAGACTGAGCGATTGAAAACAGGAGGTTCCGGTTTTAATTTGTAATTAGTAACTCAAAATTCTTAACTATGTTAGTAAAATCTTATGCCGCTGCCGTGCAGGGGATTTCCGCTACGGTCGTTACCGTAGAAGTGAACTGTTCCAAAGGTATCCAATTCTTTTTAGTCGGTCTTCCGGACGTGGCCGTTCGTGAGAGCCATGAACGCATTATCTCGGCTCTTCAAGTATGTGGTTATAAATTCCCCCGCAATCGTATCGTTATTAATATGGCCCCCGCAGATATCCGTAAGGAAGGGTCTTCTTATGATCTGCCTTTGGCGATCGGTATTCTGGCGGCGGCAGAGCAGATAGATTCATCCAACTTATCCAAATTCGTATTGATGGGCGAGCTTTCTATGGACGGGAGCCTCCAACCGATAAAAGGGGCATTGCCTATCGCTATCAAGGCTAGGGAAGAAGGCTTTAAGGGCTTTATCTTACCCAAGCAAAACGCTTGTGAGGCTGCGGTAGTGAACGATCTGGAAGTGTATGGAGCTTCGAATATCAAAGAGGTGCTGGAGTTTATGGAGGGGAAACCGACATTGCGGCCTACGGTCATTGATACCCGTAAGGAGTTTTACGACCGCCAGCAATTGTTTGATTGCGATTTCTCCGATGTCCGGGGACAAGAGAACGTGAAGCGTGCGATGGAGGTGGCCGCCGCCGGCGGACATAATCTGATCATGGTAGGCCCTCCCGGAAGTGGCAAGTCCATGTTGGCGAAACGTCTCCCCACGATCTTGCCCCCTTTTACCTTGCATGAGTCCTTGGAAACAACTAAAATCCATTCCGTAGCCGGTAAGATAGGAGGTGGCACCTCCTTGATGGTACAACGTCCTTTTCGCTCTCCCCATCATACGATCTCTAATGTCGCCATGGTAGGAGGGGGCACTTTCCCGCAGCCGGGAGAGATCAGCTTGGCTCATAATGGTGTCCTTTTTTTGGATGAGTTGCCGGAATTTAACAGGAGTGTCTTGGAAGTCATGCGGCAGCCATTGGAAGATCGAGTGATCAATATCTCCCGTGCCCGTTTCACGGTGGAATATCCAGCCGGCTTTATGCTTGTGGCCTCCATGAATCCTTGTCCCTGCGGCTACTACAACCATCCGGACCGTCCTTGCCTCTGTTCTCCCGGAGCCGTCCAGAAATATATGAACCGCATTTCCGGCCCTTTATTGGACCGTATCGATATCCAGATAGAGATTGTCCCTGTCCCTTTCGAGAAGATTTCCGAGCAACAGCCCTCAGAGCCTAGTATCGCTATCCGTGAGCGGGTCATAAAAGCCCGTGCGATCCAGGAAAGGCGTTTTGCCGCTTATGAGGGTATTTATTGCAACGCCCAGATGAACTCCAAGCTACTCCATCAGTACGCCGTTCCCGACGCTTCCGGCCTCTCCATCCTCAAAACCGCCATGCAACGTCTCTGCCTCTCCGCCCGTGCCTATGACCGTATCCTGAAAGTCTCCCGCACGATAGCGGACTTGGATAATTCGGAACATATCGAAGTCCGGCATTTGGCGGAGGCTATACAGTATAGGAGTTTGGATAGGGAGAATTGGGGAATGTGAGTATCGACTAACTATTTCTATACTCCTGTGGGCTCATGCCCACATACCGCTTGAAATACTTTCCAAAAAAAGACATATTCGTGAAATTTAGCGTATAGGCTATGTCGTGGATGGAAAGGTTCGTTGATTTCAGTTGAGCTTTAGCGTCCATGATTACCATGGAGGTTATGATCTCTATGCAAGTTTTTCCGGTAGTTTGTTTGATAATGCTGCTTAGATGCGCTTGTGTGATGCCAAGCCGCTTGGCATACCATGCAACGGATCGTTGCATGGTATAGTTTTGCATGACTAATTGAGTGAAGTTCTTGCTGATAATTTCGGCTTTAGAGAGATTGGACGTGTCTGTTGTCTTATCTTTATACATGATGCTGACTCCCATTAATATTCCGGAAAACAGGTGGTTGATGAGACTCCTGTTTAATTGCGAGACACAAAACTGATATGTCTTGATCAACAATTCGAAATAATCTCTCAATAATGATTGGGCTTCTTCTTTTAGTTTGAAAACAGGACTATCTTTTATGGCATAGTGCATATCCATGACCGATTTATTGATATTCGCTTGATTGATGAAATCAGACGAGAATCCCATGAAATAAATTTGCAGATCTCTATCCATTCTATGAATCTGGAAAATCGTACCCGGCAGAATCGTAATAAAACTCCCGGCCTCTACTTTAAATTGCGTCAGATTTATAGATGCTTCCACTTCTCCCCTTAGGCATAACACGAATATTCCCGCTTTTAGTCGACAAGGATAATTAGCGTATAAATTCAGCAATCCAATGTCTTTCTCCGAGAGTTTTCCTATTACCCAATCTTGTGGCAGGTCTATTTTAGGGATGTCATTTTCCATATTCTTACGTAATTTTGATGGCAAATATACGTTTTTTTGAGGATATTTTTATTTGGACTCAATCTAATAAATAGAATAATGAAGAATAAAAACAGGATAGAAGATAATCGTAAGACGCTCTGTTCTTGTTGTTGTATAAAATGGAATCTAAAAAAAAGAATAGGTAATAATAAAAATTGACCTTGTGAGATTCCTAACGAAGTCGTTCTTTTGTACACTTTTTATTAGGTAAATTAAAAAAACAGAAATCAATAAATTTTTGCATGAGAAAATTGAGGACTTTATTAGTAAAAATGGTCTGTGCCTTGGCGGGAGGCCTAATGTTGAGCGCTTGCTCCTCCGAGGAGGGAGGCTCGCAGGCTATGGGCGGAAAAGGTGCGGTAATACTAGACCTTGCCGCCGAGACGGTCTTTGATACGAAGACAAAAGCTGTCGATGAGAGTACATACCTGACGGATCGTCCCCTTGCGGATTACAAGGTGAAAATCTTGGATGCGCAAGGCCATGTGGTATCGGGCTGTGAGTGGAAATACTCGGAAAGGCCCACAGGTTTGATCGAGTTGAGCAACGGCTCTTACACGGTAGTAGCTTCTGATGGGGAAGAGTTTAACGTGAATGCCTCCACCCGTAACGGTATCTATATGTATGGCTCTAGCCGATTCGACGTGAATAGCGATAAGGTAGCGGCTGTAAATGTGGCTTGTAAGCCGGCCTGCGGAAAGCTGGTCGTGAAATTTGGCGATACGATGGCTACTTATTTCTCTGATTACGCCGTTCATTTCTCTACCCAAGCGGCAGGTGAGAACGGTTCGATCATCTGGCCGAAGGGGGATACGGATCCTCTTTACGTGAAGCTGGCCGAGGCCGGGGAGAACGTGACGGCGACTTTCCAGTTTACCAAGAAGGCAGATGGAACGAATGCCGAGGTCAATACCTTGACCCGCGAGATGAAGTGGGGCAGCATGTGGACAATCACTGTCAACCCGAAAGTAGAGGATACCACCGGCAAGGTAGGCATCACGATTACTTTCGATGATTCCACGAACGATAAGCCTATCGATATCGAGATCCCTTCCGATTGGCTCTAATAGTTATTAGGATGTAAAACCAGTAGAACGAATTTAATGATGAATATAAAATATACGATAATGGCAGGTTGCCTTCTAGTAATGGGGCTGGCTTCCTGCGAGATGAAGAACGAGATCCTCGGGAAAGAGGATGGCTCCTCCGAGATGGGCTTGCTGAATCTTGGGGTAGCTGTAGACGCGAAGAACAACGACGTGCAGACCAAGGCCGATGCTAACCCCGGAACTCCAGAGTCTATCCCATCGGTGAGCGCCACGGGATATATCGTGGAGATCAGTAACAGCACGGGCGTTTACAAAACCCTTACTTACGATCCTACGAATGCCTCCGTGGAACTTCCGGTAGACAGCTACACGATGTATGCCCATAAGCCGGGCGGTCCGACAGAGACAGATCCTTACTATGGTGGAAGCACCTCTTTCGCCGTGAAGAAAGGTGAGGCTACCGATGTCACCGTTACTTGTAAGATGGAAAATACGAAGATACAGCTTGTTTATTCCACGGAAATGCAGACTTCCTTTACTAGCTGGTCGATCACGGTGAAGGCCGGTACGCGGAGCAAGGTGCTTGCCTACTCTGGAACGGAGGCTTTCGCGCAACCCTCCGCTTTCTATTGGATGCTAGATGAGGGCGTAAAGGAGATAACAGTCTCTTTCGTGGGAAAGAATAAGGATAATAAGGATATACGCGAGAGCCGTGTGATCACGAAGCCCGCCTCGGCCGAGAGCTCCGACTGGCTGGGTGGCGATGCGTTGGCCATCACGATGAAGCCGGGCGCTTATGATCCGGAAAATCCGAATGGTTTGCAGGGTATCGAGATCTCCGCTGAGGTGACGTGGAATGGGCTGACGGATTCCGTAGATGTGCCGGTGGTGGACGATGGCGGCGATGAGCCGGAGGGTCCGGTGGATCCGAGTGAGAATACGGTAGAGATCACCCTGCCACAAAATACATATACTTTGCCGGATGAGTTGAGTAAAGCCAATGATGCGAAGGTGACATTTAAGGCAAAGAACGGATTGGCTAGCTTGAAAGTGATTATTAAGCCCGGGAATGATCCGTTTGCAGGAGCACTGGCGGTAATAAATGGGGATTTCAATGCAGGAGTTGAATTGATTGGTAATAGCGAGTTTCAGTCTCAAATGGGATTAGTCGTTCCGGGGATAACTGTCCCAGAAGCAGTAGGTGTTACGGAGTATACTTTCCCGTTGGGGCTTTTCTTTGCGGTGTTGAACGATCCAGATTTTGGGGCGACCACGGATACGGGACATATATTTAAAATCATAGCGACTGCTGTAGGTGGTACTGAATCTGTCTCAGAAGAGTTGAATATAATCGTTAAATGAGAGGAAGACTAATTCATGAAACAAATTAATAATATTTATTAATAGGTATAGCTTGTGTGTTCTTTTTTGCTTGCCAAAGGGACGAATTAAGTACGCAAGAAAATGTAGGCTACTTACGTGTAGCCTTAGAACAGAGTACGGAGGTGAACACGAAGGCCGATGCGACGTATAAGCCCAAGCAGATGCGTGTGGTGATCAAGAACTCGGCTGGTATGACGAAGTTTGAGACGAATGACCATACGGCGGACTTGGAGGGTAAAGAACTCTCGTTGAAGCAAGGTGAATATACCATCGAGGCCGTTTCTTACGGATGGGACGGCAACGCCGGGGCGGATTGCGCCTATTACACAGGCAAGACCACGGTGACGATAGAGAAAGGCAAGACAGCGACAGCCAATTTGGTTTGTTCCTTGGCGAACGTGAAGGTGACGGTGGCTTTCGAGCAGGCTTTTTTGGATAAGTTGGGCAATGGTTCCATCAATGTGCAGGTAAAGAGCGCTACCACTACGGTCACTCCGGTGGATTTCGCCCCGAAAGGTACGAGTGTGGCCTATTTTCCGGTTTCCGACCTAACGGTGACTTATACGGTTGTTTCCGCTGCCGGAAAAATGAGCTCTAATGAGCTGCCAATCTCGGAGGTAAGCGCAAAAGACCACTATATCTTGAACTTTAAGAATCAGGCTGCCGGCACGGGAAATGTAACCGTAACGGTAGATCCTACGATGAACCAATACACGTACGACTTCACGATCGATCCGAATGCGAAGAGCGGTGCTACCTTGTCTGCGAACCCGTGGAGCCAGCTCGCTTATCTGACGGCTACTGACATCACGCTTGATTCCGGCGATCTTTCATCCTTGAAGTTCCAGTATCGTCCAAAGAATACGGATACTTGGATGGATGTGGCGACCACGGTCAATACGGCGGCCTCTTCCGCTACGGCGACCTTGACGGGATTGACTTCCGCCACGGCTTACGAATATCAGCTGACAGACGGAGAGATCAGTATCGCCAAGGTAGAATTTACCACGGAGACGGAGATCGCTTTACAAAATGGAAATTTGGATGCTTGGACAGGAAATCCAGACTCAGAGACTGTATCTCCTAATAGTCCGTCGGATTCTAAATTTTGGGATACAAGTAATACTGGAGCCAATACAATAACTAAAAAGAATCCGACACGTGGGGTAACTTCGCCTGTGCATACCGAAGGTGGAATGGCGGCGCAACTAGAATCTAAGAAAGTTATATCGTTCTTTGCTGCCGCTAGTTTATATACTGGCTCGTTTGGCAAGGTTAGTATTCCTAATGCGATTGTGAATTTCGGTCAGCCATTTACCTCACGGCCTGTTGCGTTGAAAGGATTTTATCAATACAAGCCGGTTGTAATAGATATAGTAGGGGGAAATGCTCCGGAAGGTGTGAAAGCAGGGGATATGGATCAGTGCGCCATTTATATTGCCTTGGCGAAGAAAGCCTATACAATTAATAATGGTGATTTAAGTTCTTTCATTAATTTCAAGGATGACCCCAACATCATCGCCTACGGCGAGCTCCCTTCCGGGGCGGCTACGGAGGGCGATGGCTACGTGGAGTTCAACATCCCGTTGAAATATAAGAACCTGACGGATCAGCCCACCCATATCATCGTGGTTTGCTCATCCAGTAAATATGGCGATTATATGACCGGAGGCGTCGGCAGTACCTTGTATGTAGACGATCTTTCCCTCATTTATGACGGAACGCCTACTATCTGGGAATAATTCCCTATATTCGCGAAACCCGTTTCGACCCCTCGAAATTCATTTCCTAAGACCGGGAAATGCCTTTCGAGGGCTCGAGATGCCTTCCCGGGACAAGAAAATACATTTCGAGGTCTCGAGATCCACCTCCTGAAGCGGGAAAACGGCTCTCGACTCCTCAAAATCTATTTTTGGAAACCGAAATGGGCTTTTCGACCCCTCGAACGGGTACAAACGAATAATAACCTTCAAAAAAAATCGAATTATGGGTACATTCACATTGATTCCTCCGATGTCGTTAGGTAACTTGAACAAGGCCGAGAAGCTAAGTCTGTTGAAACGCTATATGAAACTGATGCCGAGCGGCTCCGATTCCGAATCGCCGGACGAGATCTCGTTGCTAGCCGATAGCGGAGTGCCCGCGCTTAACATTTCCGCCGGACAGGTGATGCGTATGAACGGCATTATCGATGAGCTGACCGAACTGACGATGCAAGCCTCCTCCTCGGAGGAAACCCCGGAAATGCAGCAAGTGGAGGCCGATCGGGATACGGCGGGTAACTACATAGTCCGCCGCGTGCTCGATTACGCCAAGTTGCCCCTTGCCGCCGAGCGTACCGCCGCCCAACGGATGGAACCCGCCTTGCGCGGTTACCGCGACTTCGCCAACCTGCCCACAGCGCAGGAGACGGAGGTGATCAATGGCCTGCTTATCGACCTAGCGAAGCCCGAGTTCGCCGACTCGGTAGTCACTCTGCAACTGGCACCTTACATCGCCGAGCTACGACGGCTCAACGATCGCTATGCCGAGCTGGCCGCCCTACGCGACAAATCGAGATCGGTACGCACAGAGAATGTGACCTCCAAGGAGCTGTCCTCCGAGGCGCAAGACCTGCTGGACGATATGTGCGCACTGGCCAATGCCTCCAGCCTGTTGCAACCCTCGGAAGAGGCGCGCGTATTTGTTCGTGACGCGACTCATCTTTTCGCCCAGGTACGAACCGCCTACAAGCAACGTTCCAAGGGCACGCCCTCTGGACCCGCCGAACCCGGCACGCTGGAGCCCGGTGGGGGAGGGGATTCCGAATCTCCCGATGAAATATGACTAGAATAGGAAAAATGAGAATAAATAAACTAATCTGTCTGGCCCTCCTCTGCGCCCTTTGCGTAGGGGAGACTTGGGCCCAACGTGGCAAGAGAGCCATGAATCGTATCGACCGAGAAGTGCAAGAGACCGTCTTCATCCCGAAAGGTACGTGGATGGCGGGAGGAACTGTTTCCTACTCCGAGCACGATGAGGGGAATCTGAACTTCCTCGTCTTGAAGAACGTGGAGGGAAAAGGCTACAACTTCGGTGTCAGTCCCTACGTGGGTTACTTCTTCCGCAACAACATCTCCGCGGGCATGCGTTTCGCCTATCACCGCGACTACCTCGACTTGAAGAACTTCGAGTTGAATCTCGGCGAGGATTTCAACATCAGCCTCGACAACCTCTATTATCTGGAGCATAAGTACGAGGTATCCGGTTTCTTGCGCACCTATATGCCTATCGGACGCAGCAAGATATTCGGCCTGTTCAACGAGGCGCGCCTCACCTATGGATACGGTACGGGCAAGAATTCCACCGGTACGGGTGCCACCTACGACGGCTCTTACCAAACGGCGCAGAACCTGCAGATCGGTATCGCTCCCGGGATGACGGCTTTTATCACCGACTGGTCGGCCGTAGAGGTATCGGTTGGCGTGATGGGTTTCGATTTCAAGTGGATCGACCAAAAGACGAACCAGATAGAGGAGGGGCATCAGCGTGTCTCCTCCGGCAATTTCAAGATCAACCTCTTCTCGATCAACATAGGCATGACCTTCTATCTTTAATGGAGAAAATATAATTTAATGAAGATTCAACGATTGATGTTTAAAGAGAATTTACGTGCGGCCGGTCTGGTAACTTTGTTGGGACTGGCCTCGTGCGCTATTGATAACGATATTCCTTACCCCTGGTGGAGGGAACGATCAGTGAGATCGTGACTGAGGGCCTGCGTGCCTCGGAAGACGGGACGGTAGCCTCCGGTGTGGATATAGATCGCTCGGCTCGCACCGTGACACTCTATGTGAACGACTCCGTGGATGTGTCACGGCTGAGACTGACGCGCCTCATCCTCGATCCGCGCGACGCGACGATCGAGCTGGACTCCGCACGATGCGACGATAAGGAGAAATTCCCTTTTCATGATTTTGCCTCGCTTGATAGCCTCTCGTTGTCGGCCAATACGCGGCTCGACCTCTCCACGCCGCTTGAGCTGAACGTCCGTACCTACCAAGATAATCCATGGACACTTACCGTACGCCAGATCGTGGATCGTACGGTAGACGTAGACGGCATGGTGGATCATTTGGTAGATCCTGTCAGCCGTGTCGCCGTGATCTACGTGAGTGCGGATCAGGATCTTTCCAACATCAAAATTCGTACGCTTAACCTTGGTGGGGCCTATGGACGTGTCACGCCCGATCCTACTACCGTGCGCGACTTTACCTATCCGCAGACTTTTTATGCGGCTCGTGCCGGCGAGGAGGTATGGCAGGAATGGAAAGTGGTGATAGAGCAAAGCGAGGGCGGTGCCTCTACCTCGTCGAGCGTCTTCCCCATGGTGACGAAAGCCACGCTTACCGGCTCTGTGCAAAGCGGCAAGACCCCGGTGGTGGAATATAAGGAACAGACGGCTTCTGCGTGGAGCACGGCGGCAGACGTGAAGACCTCGGGTGCCTCTTTCAGCGCTACGATCGGCGGGCTGCGGGGCGGTACAGCCTATGATTATCGCATCAGCGTAGACAATGCGCAAACGGGCAGCGGCTCGTTTACCACTGCCGGTGAGATCGCTTTGACAAATGGCGGTTTCGAGGATTGGTCGCAAGACGGCAAGCAATGGAATCCGTGGCCTTCGGGTGGAACCTCCTTCTGGGGAACCGGCAACCCGGGTGCGGCGGCTTTCATCGGTAATCTGACGACGCCTACGACCGAGAGCGTGTCAGGGAAAGCTGCCTTGCTGGAATCCAAGGACGCCGTGATCAAGCTGGGGGCCGGGAATATCTTCACGGGCGATTTCGCGTTGGACGGCACGAATGGCGTGCTGCAATTGGGCCGTCCGTTCACCTCATTCCCTACCTCCCTCAAGTTCCAATATAAATATACCTCTACCACGATCAATCGTATCGGGCAGGATGTGGGCAGTCTGGAAAACCTTCGGGGCCGTCCGGACTCTTGCCAGATATATATCGCCCTCTCGGATAAGCCGGAACCTTACGAGATCCGTACCAAGCCCTCTGTCCGGCAGGTCTTCGACAAGAACGACCGTAATATCATCGCCTATGGCGAGTTCATCAGCGGACAGTCTACCACGAGCTATAAGCAGGTTGAGATACCCTTGGAATATCGTGCGACGAATCGTACGCCCAAATATATCGTCATCGTGGCGGCGGCTAGCAAGTACGGTGATTACTTCATCGGGGGGGAAGGCAGTACCCTTTGGATAGACGAGATGGAATTGGTTTATGAATAAAAAGCATTGATATAGGATATGAGAAAGATGATACGACAGATAATGACCTTGGCCACCCTTTGCTGGATGGTGGCGGGTTGCGCCGATGAGGTTCTTAACCGTGATGGAGGCAAGGGCGAAGGACGCTTGCTCCTCACCGGGATCGAGGTGGAGTCTGCTGTCGGCGACGTACAGACGAAGGCTTCGCTGGCGGAAGAGGATCTTCCTGAAATTACAGATTTTACGATTGAAGTAGTGAGTGCATCGAATGGTTTGACAGTAAAGATTTTACAGCCCGGAACTACTCATTGTACTCTTTCTGTGGGAAGTTACTTGTTGAAAGCCAGTTATGGTGATCCAACAGCATTGTCTTATACACCGGCTTTTTATGGAGAGACTTCGGTTACCATCGCTCCAAACACTGATACGGAAGCTGAAATTAAAGCTTCTCTTCTACAAGCTGTTTTCCATCCCCGTATGTTGGATGAGTTGATCGCTCAGTTTAGAAGTTATGAATTGACTCTCGGAGTGGCGGGGGAAAAACCGGCCCGATTAGAAAATGATAAGGATTTCTTTTTACCTGCTGGGGATGTTACTTACGAGTTGAAACTTATCGGTACCAATCAAATAGGAGGAGGCGTATCTCATACTTGGCAATATAAGAATCTCGTAGCGAAGACCCGGTATATAGTTGTATGTGATCCTGATCTTCCTGCCTTCACTATTCCAGATCAGAAGGAAAACGATGTCTGGAGTAAATTTATTTATATAACCCCTATGACTGCGGATAACATGACTACCCATAAGGAGATGACAGATAAGGTACTCGCCAATATCGTTTACGAGGCTTCCGCTGATGGACAGACTTGGATCCCCTCCGAATCTACTGTTGATGATCGATTGGTGATAAAGGGTCTTGAACCTTCCACACGATATACGCTTCGCTCTCGTTTTGGAGCGGTATATAGCAGTAATACCAAGACGGTAACTACAGAGGATGCAGCTCCTGTTCCTAATGGGGATTTTGAGGAGTTGAAGGAGACGATTAACGGAACTATAAATCAAGGGGGAAGATGGTCTATAGTGACTGCTGTGTTTTTGAAGTGGTTTCAAACAACACTCTCTATGAAGATTTCTGAACCTGCTAATTGGGCTAGTGTTAACCAAAAAACATATAATACTGCTTCTTCTAATCAAAATTCATGGTATATGATTCCATCTACGTTTAATACATCTTTAAATTGGCTTTCACATCAACCTGAAGCTAAAGCTGTGGGTATTGGGCAGAATCCTTATGATTCGACGGCAGATATTTATAAGGAGCTGTCTGCACAAAACGGAGATAATGCGATGGTCATACGTAATGTTGCTTGGGATCATAGTGGTGCCTCTATCGCTGATAAGAAGCAGACAGGAAATACTTCTTATAGTAATTATTATTGTAGTAATGTCCCTTCAGTCAGCAATCGTTCTGCCGGAAAACTCTTTCTAGGCTCTTATAGTTATAATAATGGTTCGGAAGTTTACAATGAAGGTGTTGCTTTTCTCTCTCGCCCCGTTAGTCTTAAAGGTTTTTATAAATATGTGAATGATTCTCAGGATACTGCAGAGAAGGGTTCTGTAACCGTTCAAGTATTGAATGGTACTACGGTTATAGCTTCTGGTAATATTGAATTGGTTGTGGCGAGTGAATATACAGAATTCTCGCTTCCATTAGTTTATTCTCGTTACGATTTAAAAGCTACAGATCTTCATATTATGATTTCTTCTTCTAATCATACGAATGAGGGAGATATAAAGACTACTAATTATGTAAATAAGGAGGAATGTTGTTCTCGTGGTGCGATGTTGACAATTGATAACTTGATATTCTCTTATGAATTATAAAACATAACATTGAATTATGAATAAGCGAATCCTATATATATTATCCGTCCTGTGTTTCTTGTTGCTCGTCTCTTGCACGAGCGAGGAAGAGCTTGCGCCTGCTGAAGAGCAGGGCGAGATCTGGCTATCCGTAGTCGATACCTCGAAAATCGAGATTGTTACCCGTGCCTTGTCCGGCTTTGATGTAAAGGATTTCAACGTGAGCCTTTCCCGTGGCGAGACGGTGGTTTTCTCCTCCCGTAAATATGGCGATATCGCCGGTGCTCCAATCACTTGTAGCGCTGGCTCCGGCTATCTCCTTACGGCAGAGAGTTGCACGGAGAGTGAGGCAGAGCGTACCAATAGCGGTTGGGGGCAGGCTCGTTTGGCGGGGAAAACCTCGTTTACTGTCAAACCCGTGGAGCCAACGGAAGTAACGCTGAAATGTGCCTTGGCAAACTCCTCGGTAAATGTCGAGTTCAGCGATTTTATCAAGAAAAACCTCTCGGATTACGCTATCACCCTGTACGCCGCCGACGCGTCGAGCCGTAGCTTTACCTTCAACAAGAACAACTATAGCTACAAGACCGCCTATTTCAACGTAGGTGCGGTGGGGAGGGCCTTACAATATACCGTCAGTCTCACCTTACCCGGCGAGAAGGAACCTCATACCTATTCGAACGTTTTGACCTTGGAGCCTTCGCATAGCTATCATCTTACGGTGAAACTGGATGATGAATCCAAGTCAAAAATCTCGATCGGAATTATGGTGGATGGTACGCTAGTCGAGGAAAAGACTTTCACGGAGATTATCAATCCTTATGAATAATCGGAATATGTTTGGGCATTGAAGGATGGGTGCAATCTTTCAATGCTTAAATATATATTCTCAATTTAAATTTAGATAAACGAGATTAAGGTCCCTTTCTCGGAAGTCGTAATAGCCGCCGTGTAAATCTTATCTTCGATCTTTATTATAATAATCTTCTTTTTGTCGAAGAAATTACCTTTTTCGATGATGCCAAGAGCTTCCGCCTTATGTCCCCTAACGGTAAGCTCTTTTTTTATACCTTGTTTTTATGTCTTCTTCCCATATATATTATTATTAGAGGTAAAGTTCCTAGCCTCATTAAGAGGAAACTCACTCACAAAGGAAATTATTCTTTTTCGTCTAACCAAATTATTCCGTACCTTTGCCCCTCAAAAAGAGAACACAAGGTATGGAAAAACATTTTAAGAGAACGCTGATTACTACGGCGTTGCCGTATGCGAACGGACCGGTGCATATCGGCCATTTGGCCGGGGTATATGTGCCTGCTGATATTTATGCCCGTTACCTTCGTTTGAAGGGGGAGGAAGTGTTGATGATTGGTGGTTCGGACGAACATGGGGTACCCATCACGTTGAGAGCGAAGAAAGAGGGGATCACACCGCAGGATGTGGTGGATCGTTACCACGGTATTATCAAGAAATCGTTCGAGGAGTTCGGTATCACGTTTGATATCTATTCTCGTACTACTTCCGCTACGCATCATCAGATGGCCTCGGATTTTTTCCGTACATTGTATGATAAAGGCGAATTCATCGAGAAAACAAGCGAGCAATATTACGATGAGGAGGCGAAGCAATTCTTGGCCGACCGTTATATCATGGGTACTTGTCCGCATTGTGGAAACGAGAAGGCGTATGGCGATCAGTGCGAGGCTTGCGGTACGTCTCTTAGCCCGACGGATTTGATCGATCCGAAATCCGCTATCAGTGGCAGCAAGCCGGTGATGCGTGAGACGAAGCATTGGTATCTGCCTTTGGACAAGTGGGAGCCGTTTTTGCGTAAATGGATCTTGGAGGATCATAAGGAATGGAAACCGAACGTATATGGGCAGTGTAAGAGCTGGCTGGATATGGGACTGCAACCCCGTGCGGTGAGTCGTGATTTGGATTGGGGTATCCCTGTTCCCGTGGAAGGGGCGGAAGGAAAGGTGCTGTATGTCTGGTTCGACGCTCCGATCGGTTATATCTCTAATACGAAAGAGTTGCTGCCGGATAGCTGGGAGACTTGGTGGAAGGATCCGGAGACTAAAATGGTCCATTTCATCGGTAAAGATAATATCGTGTTCCATTGTATCGTGTTCCCTTCCATGCTGAAAGCGGAAGGTTCTTATAACTTGCCGGAGAATGTCCCCGCTAATGAGTTCTTGAACTTGGAGGGCGACAAGATCTCTACTTCCCGCAACTGGGCGGTTTGGTTGAACGAGTATCTGGTGGATATGCCGGGCAAGCAAGACGTGTTGCGCTATGTCTTGACGGCCAACGCGCCGGAGACAAAGGATAATGATTTCACATGGAAAGATTTTCAGGCTCGTAATAATAATGAGTTGGTCGCTATCTTAGGGAACTTCGTGAACCGTGCGTTAGTCCTTACGGATAAGTATTTCGAGGGTAAGGTGCCGGTGGCTGGCGAGTTGACAGATTATGATCGCCAGACCTTGAAGGATTTCGCGGATGTGAAAGAGAACGTGGAACGCCTGTTGGATACCTACCACTTCCGTGACGCTCAGAAAGAGGCGATGAACCTAGCCCGTATCGGAAATAAGTATCTCGCTGATATGGAGCCTTGGAAGTTGGCGAAGACGGATATGCCTCGTGTCGCTACGATCATGAACATCGCTTTGCAGATTACGGCTAATCTGGCGATCGCTTTTGAGCCGTTCTTGCCGTTTAGCATGGAGAAACTGAATAAGATGCTGAATGTAGAGCCGTTGGGATGGAATCGCCTAGGTGCTACGGATCTATTGGAGGCCGGTCATCAATTGGGCAAGGCAGAGTTGTTGTTCGAGAAGATAGAGGATAGCGTGATCGAGGCCCAAGTGCAGAAATTATTGGATACGAAGAAAGCGAATGAGGAAGCGAATTATAAGGCGAAACCGATCCGTGAGAATATTGAGTTCGATGATTTCATGAAACTGGATATCCGTGTGGGTACGGTTCTGGAATGTGTGAAGGTTCCGAAAGCGGATAAGCTGCTTCAGTTCCGTATCGACGATGGCCTGGAGAAACGCACGATCGTGTCGGGTATCGCCCAGCATTATAAACCCGAGGAATTGGTAGGCAAGCAAGTTTGCTTCATCGCTAACTTAGCTCCCCGTAAGCTGAAAGGTATTGTTTCCGAGGGTATGATTCTCTCCGCCGAGAATTTCGATGGAAAGCTGGCCGTTATCACTCCGGAGAAAGAGGTGAAACCGGGTAGTGAGGTGAAATAATAAGATAAACGCAATAATGAGGGGGCTATTTCGTTTTAACGACGGGATAGCCCTATTTTTTGAATGGATAAGATGCTAGAGAAACAGATACAGATGGTAGATCTGCGGAGGCAGTATGAACGTTTGCGTAGCGAGATCAATCCCGCCATGCAAACGGTGATAGATGCTTGTGCCTTTATCAATGGCCCTCAGGTGAAAGAATTTTGTAACCATTTATCAGGTTATTTAGGTGTTCCTTATGTGATCCCGTGCGGCAACGGTACGGATGCCTTGCAAATCTCCTTGATGGCATTAGACTTACATCCGGGCGATGAGGTGATCGTTCCTGCTTTTACGTATATCGCCGCGGCTGAGGTCGCTTTGGCTCTTGGCCTAGTGCCGGTATTAGTGGATGTAGATCCCGGTACATTCAATATAGACCCGGAAAAGATAGAAGATGCCTTGTCTGAAAAGACGAGAGCTATTATCGCAGTTCATCTTTTTGGCCAGTGTTGTGATATGGAACCGATCTTGCGTATCGCCAGCCGTCATAATCTATATGTGATCGAGGATAATGCCCAGTCCATCGGTGCTAATTATACTTTCTCGGATGGAACGGTGAAGAAAGCCTGTACGATCGCCTCTATAGGAACGACCTCCTTCTTCCCTTCGAAACCGTTGGCTTGTTATGGTGATGGTGGGGCGATGTTTACTTCCGACGCACGATTGGCCGAACGACTGCGAATGATCGCCAATCATGGGCAAAAGGTAAAATATCATCATGCTTTGGTGGGCTGCAACTCCCGTTTGGATACCTTGCAGGCCGCTGTCTTAGATGTTAAGCTTCGGTATTTGGATGAATTTGCCGCCGCTCGTTGTAAAGTGGCTGCTAGATACGATGCTGCCTTTTCCGGATTGGATGCTGTACGCAAACCACTAAAATCAGCCTTTTCATCGCATGTTTATCATCAATATACGGTACAGCTAGCTGTAGAAAAGAGGGATCAAGTACAAGCTGCGTTAAAAGAACGAGGCATTCCTTCTATGATTTATTATCCATTGCCTTTGCAGGAGCAAGAGGTGATGAGGGGTCGATGCCGGATTTCCGGGGATTTGAATGTCGCTTCTCGCTTGAGCCGATCCGTATTATCCTTGCCGATTCATACGGAGATGACAGAAGAGGAGCAGGCTTATATTATAGAATCTATAAAGAGTGTTTTATGAATAAGAAGATACGTTTCGCCGTGATCGGCTGTGGTCATATAGGTAAGCGTCATGCCGAGATGATTACCCGGGATGAAGGGGCGGAGTTGGTCGCTTTATGTGATATCCGTCCGAAAGAGGAGCTGGGGATCGAGGCTTATGTGGTCCCTTTCGCCCGGGATATAGATGAACTATTCCGTTTGGGATTGGATATAGATGTGGTGAATATTTGTACACCCAACGGCTTACATGCCGAGATGGCGATCCAAGCGATAGAGAGCGGACATCATGTGGTCATAGAAAAGCCGATGGCCTTGACCTTGGCGGATGCCGAGAAAGTGGTTTATACCTCGTTGAGATTCCGTAAGCAGGTATTTTGCGTGATGCAAAACCGATATTCCCCGCCTTCGGTCTGGATCAAGGAGATGGTTGAGTCCGGAAAATTAGGCCAGATTTATATGGTGCAGCTGAATTGCTACTGGAACCGTGATGAACGCTACTATAAACCCGGAGGATGGCATGGCGACGCTGCCTTGGATGGTGGTACCTTATTCACCCAATTTTCCCATTTCATCGACATTATGTACTGGTTATTCGGGGATATCTGTAATATCCAGACCCATTTCGCCGACTTCAACCACGAGAAACTGACCGCCTTTGAGGATTCCGGTTTCGTGAATTTTAATTTCGTGAACGGTGGAATGGGCAGTTTGAGCTACTCTACGGCGGTATGGGACAAGAATCTGGAAAGCAGCATGCTGATCGTGGCCGAGAATGGCAGCGTGAAAATCGGCGGTCAATATATGAATGAGGTAGAATATTGCCATATCAAGGATTATGAGATGCCGGAATTGGCCCCTACCAACCCCGGCAATGATTATGGCCCTTACAAAGGCTCCGCTCAAAACCACAACTTCGTGATCCGTAACGTAGTCAATGTCCTTTCCGGCGCCCCCGGCGAGATCATAACGACCAACGTCTTGGAAGGTATGAAGGTGGTGGATATTATACGGAGGATTTATGCGGGGAAAAGTGTGAAATAGCAGTGAGTAGATATGTGAAATCATTACAATAAGGTGATGATTTTGTGTGTCGCTATAATTATTTGATAATCAGAGCTCCAAAAAGACGTGCATGTTTCTCGGAAAACATGTACGTCTTTTTTGAAAAGTTGCTCATGTTTTTAAGAAAACACGTACGTGTTTTTCTATGGAAGATAAAGAGGGTTCGAAGGATAAAAAGAATTTTTACAATAACTCTTTGTTCCCACATCATGTGCGGAAGATCGTAAATATACATAAAGCAGAGAAAAGCTTCCCATTTTTCACTGTTAGCCAAAGGTAAATGTTTATCTTTGTTGCACTTTTACCATAAATGTCAAATGGCGGAACAATCATTAAAAGATAAGACAGCGAAAGGGCTCTTCTGGGGAGGGGTAAGTAATGGTGTGCAACAGCTGTTGGGGATGTTGTTTGGTATTTATCTGGCACGTACACTTAATGCCGAGGATTATGGATTGGTAGGTATGTTGGCGATATTTAGTGGAATTGCTAGTACGATTATTAATAGCGGATTTTCGGTAGCCTTGACTAACAAATTGGATGCTACTCATAAGGATTATAATGCGGTGTTTTGGTTTTCTTTTGTTGTAAGCATCTGTTTGTATATTGTTCTTTTTTTTTCAGCTCCGCTGATTGCGTCATTTTATGATCGTCAAGAACTGGTTAATTTATCTCGGGTAATATTTGCGAGTTTTTTGTTTTCTGGAATGGCGATTGTTCCTCATGTTATCTTATTTAAGCAATTACAAGTCAAGATGCAGGCGAAGATTGATGTTTTTGCGTTGTTCTTGTCGGGTATGTGCGGGGTTCTTTTGGCATTCAATGGTTTCGCTTATTGGGCATTGGCAATTCAAAGTACGGTGTATGTGGCAAGTGCATCTTTGTTGAAATGGATGGTTGTATCTTGGCGTCCTAGTCTTGATTTTTCGATCGAACCTCTGAAAGAGATGTTCCCGTTTAGTGTAAAGTTGTTCCTTACGAATATTTTCCAACAGGTCAATAATAATGTGTTTTCTGTTTTGTTAGGTAAATTATATAACGCTAATGTGTTAGGCTATTATTCGCAAGGAAATAAGTGGATGACTATGGGAGGTTCAATGTTGAACAATATGATCAATTCGGTGGCGCAACCTGTATTCGTGCAAGTGAATGATGATTTGGAACGTCAGCGGAATGTATTCCGCAAGATGGTTCGTTTCGCTGCGTTCGTGTCGTTTCCAGCTATGCTGGGATTGGCTTTTGTAGCTGAGGAGTTTATCTGTGCCACGATTGGCAATAAATGGTTGGAAAGTGTACCTATATTACAAATATTGTGCGTTCAAGGGGCGATAGGACCGATTATATTGCTATATACCCAAGTTCTTGTCTCGCACGGGAAATCGGATATGTTTTTATATGCGAATGTGTTCCATGGTATATTACAATTGGCTATATTATGGCTTACTGCATCTTTTGGTATTCTTTGTATGGTTGTTGCATATGTGCTTACTTATGTATTTATGTTATTTGTGTGGCATCTTTTGGTTTATCGATTGATTCGTGTCCGTTTGGTACAATTGGCGCAAGATGTGTTACCTTATTTGGTGGTTACTTTGTTCGTCTTCTTTGTGGTATATGTCTTAACGATTAAGATTGAGAATCTATATATATTGTTACTATTGAAAATTAGTTTGTCAATTCTTTTTTATGCGTTCGCTTTATGGCGGTTGCGTTCTGTCGTATTCTTGGAAGGCGTGAATTTACTCCTTAATAAATGTCGGAAATGAAAGAGGTAAAGATAGGAAAGGATAAAATAAGTGTCGCATTATGTACTTATAATGGAGAGAAATTCATTCGTGAGCAGTTGCGGAGTATCGTTGGACAGACGATTCTACCGTGGCAGATCGTAGTGTGTGATGACCAATCGACCGACCGTACGATGGATATTGTAAGAGAGTTTGCGGATGACTATCCAAGTATCCGTTGGATGATTATACGGAATGAGGTTCGTTTGGGTGTCCGGCGTAATTTCGAGAAGGCGATTGCTTTAGCGGAAGGTGACTATATCGCTCCTTCAGACCAAGATGATATCTGGGAGAGAAATAAATTGGAGATCTTGTTGCATATAATGCGTGAAAAGAAGGTATCGTTAGTACATTCAAATATCCGTTATGTGGATGTGAAAGGGCGAGAGATGACTGAGAGATTGGATTTCCCTTGTTCGGTTCCGTTAGCTACATATCTTTATGGCTTGAATAATGTGATGGGCTGTACTTGTTTGTTTTGTGCGTCATTGAAAGACATATTATTTCCTTTTCCGATTCATTATTATTACCATGATCAATGGCTGGCGATTATGGCTTATCATAACGGAGGTATCTATCTTTGTGATCATAAACTGGTTCGATATAGACAACATGCGGATAATGTAGTATCTGCGATTTGTGGAGGGGGCAAAAGAGAGGGTGAAGAATTGGGGCTCAGCTATTTTGTCGGCAAGGCGGAAGACATATATCTCTTGCTGCATCGACGTAAGCAGATTAAATATTCTCAGAAAGATTGGTGGCGTTTAGCTTGGTTGTATGTTTCGAATCGATTAGGGCTAGCGTGGTTGAAATTCAAGCTGTTATAATTTATGAATTAGTATGATAATATATTGAACATAGAATTGTTGAATAATAAATTTCATAAACAATGGATAGTGTGGATTTGTTAAATAAATATAAAGAGTTAAATGAGTCATATAAACCGATATTGGTATATCATGTGGGGATAGATGCTGGTTTTTTCAGTGAGTTTAATGATTTGATTTTTATGATCCTTTATTGTTTGGAGCATAAAATTCAATTTAAATTATACTCTGATGATGCTAATTTTGGAATAGAAAAAGGTTGGCAAGATTATTTTGAGCCATTCTGTGAAGAAGTGCATGAACGATTTCATAGAATTTATAACAGGCACCCTCATTATGTTTCATGGAGGAAGATCGTAAATGCGGATTCTTACAAAATGAGTTGCTCATTATTGCGATGGCGATTAAAGTCAGATTTACTCATAGGTGTATCAAAGTGTATCCGGTTTTTCCAAGAAGGAAAATCTTTTGATTATTATACGCATGATTTGTTTGAGAAAATAAGTGTCAAGAATAAACGATATTATGTACCAGAACTGGATATTGATGGAGACTATATCCAAGCTTATAATGTAATTTATAACATCATATATCGTTTCAAGAAAACCGTGAAAGAAGAAATTTGCAGTTTGATAGAGGGATTCTCCCTACCTGAGCAGTATGTTGGTTGTCAAATACGAGGAGGTGATAAGTTTATAGAGTATGATTTGTTATCTGTTGACTTATATTTGCGAAAAATAAAGGAAGTGACGGATTTGAAGAACGTGTTTGTATTGACTGATGATTATGAAATAATTAAGTGTTTGAGAAAAATGGCACCAGAATATAATTGGTTCACATTCTGCCAATCAGATGAGAAAGGTTATTATAATTCTGCGTTTTCAAAAACAGATCCACTGATTAAGCGTAAAAGGATGATTCATTTCTTTGCGTCAATGGAGTTGTTGGAAAGGGCCTCGTTGATGCTGGGTACGATAACCTCTACTCCTTGTTTGGTTTTAGGCATTAGAAAATTAGGAAATGTTCATTGGGTGGATTTTGAAAAGAATGAATTCTTTCCGTCTATCGATTATTCTATTGCAAAGAAGAAAACCTTAACAGAACAATTTTTGAGGAGGAAATAAATGATGTTGAAAGATTTCATGGTATGATTGCTATATTTTGAGAATACAGTTTTGAAAGAAAGCTTATATGGTTAAAGAATTAAATATTAATATAATATCTCCAATTGCGGAGCTTTTTGAGAAACAATTGTCTTTAGATTGGGAATCTAGGGGAGTTCGGTTTTTTTTTAATTCCAAAGAGGAACGGTTGTGGGACGCTATTGTAGTATATGAAAATATAAGTGAGCCTTATACGTTGAGATGCCGTAAAGGAGGATTGTTTTTTATCTCTGGTGAACCTCCTATTGTGAAAGTATATTCTCAAGCATTTATCAGTTTATTCGATCATGTGATATCAGCACATAACTTAAAGCATCCTAACAATCATCGGGATCAACAAGCTTTGCCTTGGTATTTTGGTTATAACTTCCAAACCGCTTCTCCGTCTTATGCTTATGAAGAAATAGAGAAAATGGAAGTTCCTGAGAAAAAAAGAAAAATTTCTTTTATAACTTCTAGTCGTACATTTTTGCCGGGGCATACAAGAAGACTTGCTTGGATGAGAAAGATCCGTGAACTTTATGGAGATGAGATAGATTTCTATGGAAAGGGCATTTGTTCCGTAGATGACAAAGCCAAGGCCTTGGCTTCATACGAGTTTTCAATTTGCATTGAAAACTCGTATGAATATGATTATTGGACAGAAAAAATAGCAGATGCTATTTTGGCATATACGGTACCTATTTATTGTGGTTGCAAGAACATTGATGCTTATTTCCCTTCAGAGGCTATGATTTCTTTGAATATTAATGATGAACAAGGTTCTATTGCGCTTATAAATAATGTGTTGAATGATTCTAAACGTATTTATCAGGAGAAACTGCCATTCTTGAAAGAGGCTAGAAATCGTTTGTTATTTAAATATAATTTGTTCCCCTTTGTGAAATCATATATAGATAAATATGTAGATTTGGACTGTGATGAATATCGAAGTGTCTTGATTAAACCTTATGATACTTATCCAAAGGATTGGATACAAGATGTATTGCTTAAAACAAAAAGAGTTGTTTGTAAAATATTTTAGATATGAATGATATAATAACGGTTACTTCTCCTTTGATTCCTCCTTTAGAGGAGTTTATCCCTTATTTGGAGGATATTTGGAGACGTAAATGGTTGACAAATAATGGGTATTATCATCAAGAATTGGAGAGAGCACTTTGTGAATATTTGAAGATTCCTTATATCAGTTTATTCACGAATGGTACTTTACCGTTGATATGCGCTTTGCAAGCGATGCGTATTACGGGGGAGGTTATAACTACACCTTATAGTTTCGTGGCGACTACGCATGCGCTTTGGTGGAATGGAATTAAACCGGTGTTTGTCGATGTTGATCCTATGACAGGAAATATGGATCCTGAAAAGATAGAGGCTGCAATAACTCCGAAAACAACAGCAATAATGCCTGTACATGTATATGGGCAGCCTTGTGACGTGGATCGTATTAAGCAAATAGCAGACACTTATGGCTTGAAAATCATTTATGATGCTGCTCATGCCTTTGGTGTAGAGAAAAATGGAGAGTCTGTTATTGCAGCTGGCGATATGGCTACATTGAGCTTTCATGCTACGAAGGTTTATAATACAATAGAAGGGGGGGCTTTGGTTTGTCATGATGCGGAGACAAAACAGCGCATTGATTACATTAAGAACTTTGGTTTCGCTAATGAGACAACGGTAGTGGCTCCGGGTATCAATGGGAAAATGGATGAGGTACGTTCGGCTTATGGGCTGATGGCTCTGAAACATGTAGATGTCGCTATAGAATCTCGAAAGCGAGTGGCGAGACGTTATAGGGAGGCGCTAAAGGAGGTCCCGGGCATTCATCTTTTTGAAGATAAAGAGGGGGTTAAGGCTAATTATTCTTATTTTCCTATATTTATAGATGAAAGGATGTATGGTATGAGTCGTGATACATTATATGAGAAGATGAAAAATGCAGGAGTTTATGGAAGACGTTATTTTTATCCGTTAATCAGTACGTTCTCTACTTATCGGGGATTGGATTCAGCAGGAAAGGATAATTTACCAGAAGCGTATAAGATGGCTGAGCGGGTGATTTGTTTGCCTATGCACCATGCTTTGAGTGAGGATGATGTAGAGCGAGTGATAGGTCAAATAATAGAGTAAGATGTTTATGGATTCTTTTTATTCACGATCTGAATTAGAACATATAGGTTTTGCTACCATAGGCAAGAATGTACTGTTGAGCCGTAAGGCTAGTATCTATTCTCCCGCTATGATATCGATTGGAGATAATGTGAGGATTGATGACTTTTGTATCCTGTCCGGTTGTATTGGAATTGGTTCTCAAGTTCATATTTCCGCTTACGTGGCTTTATATGGAGGTATGGGAATCACAATTGAAGATTATTCAGGTGTATCGGCAAGGACTACAATTTATAGTGCTGTTGATGATTTTGGAGGAGATTATCTGATTGGGCCAATGTGTCCGGTAGAAATGACACATGTGATGGGAGGTCCGGTTGTTTTGCAAAAATATGTTCAAGTGGGGGCTTCTTGCGTAGTAATGCCGAGCTTAACAGTTGCGGAGGGTAGTGTCGTGGGAGCAATGAGTTTTGTTAATCAATCCTTGGCTTCATGGGGCATTTATGCTGGAGTACCGGTAAGAAGATTGCGAGATCGAAGCAAAAAATTATTAAAATTTACAAAATAACTTATATGTCAGAAGGTAATTACGCACCTATCATTGTTTCTGTATATGATCGTTTGGATCATTTGAAAAGGAATATAAAGGCATTGTTAAACAATAGATTAGCGGCTGAATCCCTGTTGTATATCGTATCTGATGCAGCTTATAAGTCCGAGCACCAATCCCGAATAAATGACGTTCGTAAATATGCATCTTCGATATCTGGTTTTAAAGAGGTTCGTTTGCTGTTTAGAGAGAAAAACTTAGGAGCACATGAATCGATTAAATCAGCGATAGAGGAGGTATTGCTTACTTATGATACTTTTATATTCTTGGAGGATGACATAATAGTGGCACAAAATTTCCTGTCTTATATGAACGAGGGACTAGCCTATTATAAAGGTATGGATAATGTGTTTGCTGTTTGTGGATTTAGTTTGCCATTTCCTTTACCTAAAGATTATAGGCAGGATGTTTATTTTTATCCATGTAACTCTCCTTGGGGATTTGCTACATGGCGGGATCGTTGGGAAAAAGTGAATTTAGATTATTTTGATCGTGAGGCAGAATTGAAGAAAAACCGTTGTCGTTATAAAGCGTTTGTATCTATTGGTTTTTTTATCAAAGGTATTTTGAAGGCAGATTCTCGGAGGGTGATAGAAGCGATGGATCTTCGTGTATATTTCCATATGTTTCAATGGGGGTTATGCTCTGTATTTCCGACTGTTTCCAAAACTCAAAATTGGGGCTTTGACGGAACAGGAGAGCATTGCGGGGAGAACAATGGTACGTGGTGGGTTAAGCCAGAATTGGATATTCGTAATCAACCAACTCAATTTATTCCTTTTAATGGTTATAATGCAGAGTTATTAAAGAATCATCGTGTTTTTCAAGATAAGATTAATGGCGGCTTCCTTGCAAAGTGGCTGAAATATACATGGATACATGATTTGTGGAAACGATTAAAAACACACACAAATTCTATCTGAAGAGTACATTTGTTTAATTAAGGTTTGGATTCGATAATTTTTAGATTGCTTTATGCGAGTTCTTTTTTATCATACAATTCCAGTAGAGACGTATTTTCAAGCATGGAAAAAGGGAGATTATCCTGGTCATCTTCTATATGGATTTACTCATTTTGAAAAATTCGGTATCAAAAGAGTTAGCTTTGAAATACCTTTTAACCCTTATAAGAATCGACTTAAATTGATGTGTTACAATTTAATTAGCATATTGTCTATGTTTAATCAATTTGATGCGATTTATGGAGCAACGCATCGAGGACTGGAACTGGTGATATTCTTAAGAGCTTTAGGGTTGTTTAGCAAACCTATAGTTATTTGGCATCATACTGCGGTAACGAATTCCTCCAATAAAATCAGAAATATTATATCCTCATTCTTTTATAGAGGAATAGATAAATTATTTTTCTTTAGTCAGCCTCTGTTGGATGCGTCTTTGCGAACAGGTAAGATAAAAAGAAAAGATGCGGTGTTGACGCATTGGGGGCCAGATTTGGCTTTCTATGACAGCCTTTTGAAACAAAGAAAAAGTAAAGATTTTTTTATATCTACAGGTAGAGAGAACAGAGATCTTATTACTTTAGTGAAGGCTTTTTCCGAAACAAAAGAGATGTGTGAGATTTATTTGGGAGCGAAAGTGGGAGCTGTTGATTATAAATCTATTTTTACAATGCAGTTAAATGATATACTCAAAAGTAATGTGCGTATTCATTTCGTCGATATGGAGTATAAAGAGATTGCGCTTATCACGAACGATGCGAAAGCGATAGTCATTAGTACTTATGATCTTCCTTATACGGTAGGATTAACAACATTGGTAGAGGCTATGGCTTTGGGTTTACCTGTTATTACGACTGACAATATGAATTATCCGATTGATGTGGAGGTTGAAAAAATCGGATTGAAGGTACCTTTTGGAGATATTAATTCTTGGAAAAAAGCTATAGAGTATGTGGCAATCCACCCTAAAGAAGCTAAAACTATGGGGGAGGCTGGCAGATACTTGGCTGAGAGGATTTATAACTTGGAACATTTTTCTTCAGAAGTGGCTTCTTGCTTATTGAGTGTCAGTGATAATTCCGTTTGATTTGCGAATTAACCGGTGGATAAGTGAATGGATTGAAACTAAGAAAAATAGTTGCAGGAAAATAATAGATAAGCGATGAATGTAGTGATATTAAATACAGCAGAATTAACAGGCGGTGCTGCAGTTGCTGCGAATCGTTTGATGAAGGCTTTGAATAGGTCTGGTGCGAATGTGTCAATGCTTGTGCGGGATCAAAAAAGCAGAGATCCAAGAGTTGTTTCGATCAATAATTCTAACTTGAGGGAGAAGTTTAACTTTATGCGTTTTGTATGGGAACGTTTAGTGATTTTTCTCTCTAATCATTTACGGCGGAAACCTTTGTTCCAGGTTTCTATTGCGAATACGGGAACAGATCTCAGCTCCCATCCATTAGTCCAAAATGCGGATGTTATTCATTTGCATTGGATTAATCAAGGATTTCTATCTTTAGATGATATAAAAAAGTTGATACGGATTGGTAAGCCTGTAGTCTGGACTATGCACGATATGTGGCCATGTACGGCGATTTGCCATTATTCGTTCGGTTGCGAGAGGTTCAAGAAAGAATGTGGAAAATGTCCTTTCCTAAGTTCGAGCGATAAAAAGGATTTGTCGTATCATGTTTTTAATAAGAAACGTTTCTTAGCGGATTCTAAGATACAACTGGTGGCGGTAAGTACTTGGTTAAGACAACAAGCTCAAGATAGTGCGTTGACCAATAGGTTGCCTGTAGAGGTGATTCCGAATGTGATTGACACGAGTCTGTTTGTACTTTCTGATAAGGCGGAGGCTAGGAAGAGCTTATCTTTACCTTTGGATAAGAAAATCATCTTGATGGGAGCCGCACGTATCAATGATCCGATTAAAGGTTTTGAATATCTTGTCAAGGCTTTATCTATATTGAAAGAGAGGAAAGGAGAGGAAGATTATTTCTTGGTTTTGTTTGGAGGTATCAAAGGGGATGATTCTTTTTTGTCGGAAATTCCGATTTCTTATGTATGGATGGGATCTTTGAGTGATCCTTCTATGATCGCGAAATTATATGCCGCAGCTGACGTAACGGTGGTAGCTTCTTTGTATGAGACTTTTGGCCAGACTATTATAGAAGGGATGGCTTGTGGTTGTCCGGCGGTGAGTTTTGATAATAGCGGACAGACTGATATTATAAACCACTTGGAAAATGGATACCTGGCGAAATATAAGGATACGGATGACTTGGCTACGGGTATCAAGTGGGTAATCGATAATCGAGAGTCTTTGCGATTAGATGAGGCTTGTATCCGCAAGGTACATGATTGTTATAAGGAATCGATTATTGCCAAAAAATATATAGCTTTGTATCAGAGTCTGTGTAATAAGCGTGAATAGAATGAAAGAAGACCAGCATATCGAATTTAAGGAATCATGGCATGACGAATATACTCGTTATGTCTCTGCTTTTTGTAATACGCAGGGAGGCGTGTTGTATATTGGTTTAAATGATAATGGGACGGTTGTTGGCATAGAGCATCCAGAGAAACTAATAGAGAGACTTCCTAATTTTATTGCCCAGAAAACCGGAATTATGCCTCTTGTCCATTTAAAAGAGAGTAATGGTAAAGAGTATTTAGAGATAGAAGTTCAGCCTTCTGCTATGCCGATTTCTGTACACGGGCGATATTATACTCGGAGTGGAAGTGTTACTTCTGAATTGCAGGGGAATCAGTTGAATATGTTTCTTGCTGCGAAAATGGGGCTGACGTGGGAGAGTGTGGTTGAGGAAGATTTCTCTTTGGATGATATAGATATAGAAACTGTAGAACGTTTTAAGTTATTAGCTAAGGATAGGGTTCCTTCCATTGAGCAGGAAACAGATATATTGGCTTTAATGAAACGATTGAATTTAGTAGTCGGAGGTAGATTCAAAAGAGCCGCTGTGGTCTTGTTTGGAAAGAATGTACAAAAATATGTGCTACAGGCTCGGATAAAGATCGGTAAGTTCCTTTCGGAGACTGAAGTACTGACGACTGATATCATTGAGGGCAATTTGATTCAGCAGGTTGATCGGGCGTTGGATATCTTGCGAACAAAATACTTGTTAAGTTATATATCTTATGAAGGGATTCATCGGCGCGAGAAATTAGTTTATCCCTATGAGGCCTTGCGGGAAGCCCTATTGAACTCGATTATTCATCGCGAATATTTTGTCTCTTCCGAAATACAAATCCGTATTTATGACGATAAGTTAGTAATGGGGAATGAGGCTCGTTTGCAGGATATTACGGTAGAGGACTTATCTAGGCCTCACCCTTCCAGACCTCATAATAAATTGATTGCGGATGTCTTTTACAAGGCTGGTTTTATTGAAAGCTGGGGAAGAGGGACACAGCGTATTATTGATAACTGTGTAGCTGAGGGATTATCTGCTCCTGTGTATGAGTATAAGATGGGATTCTTGTATTTGACTTTTATGTCTAAACAGATTGTTGAATCGCCTTATGTTGCGGATGAAACCTTGCGACCTTTAGGTGAAACCTTGCGACCTTTAGGTGAAACCTTGCGACCTTTAGGTGAAACCTTGCGACCTTTGAATGAAACCTTGCGACCTTCGGATATGGCCTCAAAGAGAGTCCGAAGAATGAGTAAAGCAGAGATGATGGATTCTATAGTAGCTTGTTGTTTGAATGCCTATTTAACGATAGAAGAAATAGCGTCTTTCGTGAATAGAAATCCTGCTTATATAAAAAATGAGTTTATACCTTTGCTTCTGTCAACGGGGCGTTTGACGCGCTTATATCCCAATACCCCAAATCATCCGAAACAGGCTTATAAAACAAAGAAGGAAAAATGAATCAGCAACCTACATTTTCGATCATAACGATCACCTATAATGCGGAGCGATGGTTGGAGCGTACGATATTGAGCGTACTTAGCCAGTCGTATCCGAATATCGAGTATATATTGATTGACGGAGCGTCGAAGGATAAGACCGTAGAGATCATCAAGCAATATGAGTCCGGTATCGCTTCTTGGATAAGCGAGCCTGATAAAGGCTTGTACGATGCCATGAATAAAGGTTTAAGGCGAGCCACGGGGGACTATGTGTGGTTCTTGAATGCGGGCGATACACTTTATACCGCAGATACCGTGCAAAGAATTGTGGCGTCTTTGAAAAAGAAAGTATCTTTGCCAGACGTGATTTACGGAGAGACCCGGATCGTTGACGCGGCGGGCAAATCGTTGGGGATGCGCAGGTTGAAGGCTCCGGAGAGACTCAGTTGGAAGGGTTTTCGAATGGGAATGTTGGTTTGTCACCAGTCGTTTATATCAAAACGGGAGATAGCTCCGTTATATAATACGGATTATCGTTTGACGGCCGATTATGATTGGTGCATCCAATGTCTGAAGCGTGCGAAAAGAGTGCATAATACGCATCTGGTTTTGTCTGACTTCTTGGAGGAAGGATTAAGTAGCGCCAATCGGAAAGCTTCCTTGAAAGAGCGGTATGAGATTATGTGCAAATATTATGGGAAAGTCTCGACAATCGCATTGCATGGTTGGTTCGCCGTACGTTTCTATTTTGCCAAATGGTTTAAAGGTAGAGTATAAATAATTAAATATAAATAAGTTTTATGCGGAGTATAATGCAAAAATGGGGGAAGCATATCGCTGCTGTAGCCGTGTTCTTGGTGCTGACAGTGGTTTATTTTGCCCCGGCCGTATTTGAGGGTAAATCGATTCGTCAGGGAGACATGGAGAAAGCTGTTGGCATGGGAGGTAGCCAGATGGAGAAATATGAGAAATCCGCCCAGCCCGGTGAATTTAGCGTTTGGTCTGATGCCATGTTTGGAGGAATGCCCTATGCGGGAGGATATGGGAATCCTGCCCCTAAGTTGCCTGGGTATACTTTATTAGAGGCACCATTAAAAGATATCGGTTATTTGAATGCGGGCATGGTATTTACCGGTTTGGTATGTTTTTATATATTGATGTGTGTAATGGGGGTGAATTGGTGGCTGGCCCTTGCGGGCTCGATCGCTTTTGCGTTAGCTTCTTATAATATAATCATTATAGAAGCCGGGCATATAACGAAAGCATATGTCATTGCCTATATGCCGCTAACCCTTGCGGGTATGGCGCTCCTGTTCAAACGTAAGTATTTGTGGGGAGGAATCGTATTCTTGTTGGGAGTTGCCTTATCCATATCGAATGGACATATCCAGATCACTTATTATTTATTGCTGCTTTGTTTGTTTGTTTATCTGGGGTACGTGTTCGCTAAACTACGAGAGAAAACATACAAAGAGTTAGGCAAAGTGACCGTGATTATGGTTGGTTGCGTTATATTAGCGATTCTTCCCAACGCTCAAAATATGTATGCTCATTGGGATCTTGGCAAGAACTCTATCCGTGGTGCTACGGAATTGACTACTACTACGGCTTCCGGAGAGAAAATCTCTTCGGGCCTGGATAAGGATTATGCTTTTGCCTGGAGCTATGGTAAAGGTGAGCTATTGACATTGCTGGTTCCTAATGCTTATGGAGGGGGATCCGGAGGTATGTTAGGACCGGACTCTGAATTGTATAAGGAATTAAGGGCAAAGGGGGCTCAAGTAGGAAAAGAAGTACAAGCTCCTACCTATTGGGGGGAGAAGACGTTTACTTCGGGACCGGTGTATTTTGGAGCGTTGGTTTGTTTCTTGTTTATCATAGGAATGTTCGTGATCCGGAACCCGATAAAGTGGTGGCTGTTCGCTGGTTCGGTGTTCTTGATTTTTTTGGCTTTGGGACGTAATTTTGATGGTTTTAATGATTTTATGTTCCATTATTTACCGATGTATAATAAATTCCGTACGGTGGAGATGGCTTTGGTTATTCCGGGTATGGTATTTCCCATCATAGCGATATGGGGGCTGAAAGAGATCGTGTCGGGAAAAGTGGATGATGCTTTATTTAAAAGGGGGTTAATCGTTTCTTTAGCGATTACGGGTGGATTGTGCTTGATCCTTTGGGTGATGCCAAGCATGTTACTTGATTTCCGTTCCTCTTTTGATGCTCAATACCAATTACCGGATTGGTACTATAATGCCTTATTGATGGATCGGGCTTCTTTGGCTTCCGCGGATGCTATGCGCTCTCTGATTTTTATATTGCTGGGTGCCGCTTTATTATTCTGGTATTATACGGTAAAAGATCGAAAGAAGGCTGGTACGATTGTGGGAATAGGTGTGGCAGTTTTGATGTTGGCTGATTTGTGGACTGTCGATAAACGTTATTTGAATGATGGTGATTTTGTTCGTCAGAAAGCTGTGGACGTGTATAAGGAGACTGTTGCGGACCAAGAGATCTTTAAGGATAAAGATCCTTCTTATCGTGTAGTGACGTTAAATAATCCATTTCAAGAGACTAGTGTATCTTATTATCACCACTCCATCGGCGGTTACTATGCCGCTAAATTGAGACGGTACCAAGAATTGATCGACCACCGTCTGCAAGGAGAGCTTAACTCGGTTATCGGGGCTTTCCAGAAAGCGCAGACCGCAGAGGATTTGATGGGGGCGTTCGCTGCTTGCCCGTCCTTGAATATGCTCAATACACGTTATATTATCTATAATCCGGAGCAACCGCCTTTGAGGAATCCGTTTGCTTTCGGCAACGCTTGGTTTGTGGATAAAGTGGAGGTCGTGGAGAATGCGGATGCGGAAATAGCGGCGTTGAATACGATCAATCCGTTAACGACGGCGGTTGTCGATAAACGTTTCGCTGATGAGGTGAAAGGTTTCACGCCTCAATTGGACTCTACTGCTACGATAACATTGGATAGTTATCGCCCTAATAAATTAGTTTATACGACGAAGACGAATTCTGAGCAATTAGCGGTATTCTCAGAGATCTATTATCAACCGGGATGGGAGGTAACTATTGATGGTAAGCCCGCTTCGCATTTCCGGGCGGATTGGATATTACGAGCTATGTTAGTTCCTGCGGGAGAGCATCAGATCGTATTTGAGTTTAGACCGCAAGGTTATATTACGGCGGCTTATATTACCTCTTTCAGTTCGTTGATTATCTTGTTGTTATTGATTGGTGCGGTAGGATATTCGGTTTGGAAAGCTAGAAAGCAAAAAGAGATATAAATTCCGGTTGGTTGTAGAGACGGGGCACACCCCGTCTCTACAACTAGATGAAACCGCTATTGATAAAATCGAGCAGTTTTCTCGTTAGGGTTTCCCACGAGAGAGCTGCTTTTTCTTTGGATATGTTCGCAGGGATGGTGGCTTGCTGTGAGGGGGTGAAAAGTTCCTCGATACCTTGGGCGAGGGCCGTTGCGGATATCTCAGGCACTACGATGCCTGTACCCGGCTTTTCGATGCTGTTCTTGAAATCGCCTACGGGAGTACTTAACATAGGTAAATCGTAATTGTAGGCTACGGATACGACACCACTTTGAGTGGCGGAGCGATAGGGGAGTACTAAGGCATCCGCCGCTGAGAAATAAATGGGGATTTCCTCGTCGCTGATATATTCACAGTGGACGAATATACGTTCTTTTGCCGGAGATGCATCGATCAGAGCCTGATACTTCTCGAAACTACCGTAACATTCGCCGGCTATAATGAGATGGTAATCCTCGTTAAGCTGTCCCATCGCTTCTATCAGCAGGTCTAATCCTTTATAATCCCGTATCAGTCCAAAGAATAGAAGATTCTTTTTGGACGGATGGATTCCTAATTTCCGGCATGCCTCGTTCTTGTTGATCTTACTCCCGAAATGATTATAAAGCGGGTGTGGGTTCTGGATATATTTAGCGCCCGGGTAAAGTTTCCGCAAATCATACCGCACGTTATCGCTCATCACGATAAAGCCATGGCATTGCTTGAAAAGTAACGAAGCTAAAGGCTTGTCGAAGAAACGCGGCTCATGGGGAATCGCGTTGTGGATAAGGGTGATTACCTTACAATGCTTTTTCATCCGATTTGCTACGTGGGCGTATCCGGGAACGAAAAAGGACATCCAGTAAGAGATAATCAGTACGTCCGGCGCATAGGAACGAATGGCGTTTACGGTACTGAAATAACTAACCGGGTTGACGCTATCTAATACTCGCACGCTCTCGATTTCGATCGCACGGTCTCCCGCTTCTACGTATTGAGTCTTGCCGGGAAATAAGATATCCGGATAAAGACGTTTGAAGTTGAAAGCCTTTACTTCATGACCTTCTTTTACTAATTCCGTATAGAGCATCCCGCTGAATTGGGCGATACCGCCACGATAGGGATAAATGGGGGAGAGAATAGCGAAACGCATGGTAATTGAAAATTAAGAATTGAAAATTGAAAATTAAGAATCGAGAACTACAGGAGCTGCCCTCCCTTCATTATCAATTCTCAACTTTCAATCTTCAATTAATTAGTATCTGTAATGATCAGCCTTGTACGGTCCTTCTACCGGTACGCCGATATAATCAGCTTGCTTTTGTGATAATGTAGATAATTTCACGCCGATACGTTCCAAGTGTAGGCGGGCAACTTCCTCATCCAAACGTTTCGGCAAACGATATACGCCTACCTCATAGGCCATTTGCCATAAATCCATCTGGGCAAGAACTTGGTTCGTAAATGAGTTGCTCATTACGAATGATGGGTGTCCCGTAGCGCAACCTAAGTTTACCAAGCGTCCCTCTGCCAATAAGAAGATGGAGTTTCCGTTCGGGAACGTATATTTGTCCACTTGAGGCTTGATATTCGTGTGCTTGATATTCGGATAGTTGACAAGCTTATCCACCTGTATCTCGTTGTCGAAGTGACCGATGTTACATACGATCGATTGGTCTTTCATCTGTGTCATATGCTCGATCGTGATGATATCGCAGTTTCCGGTGGTCGTAACGAAGATGTTACCCTCTTTCACGGCCTCTTCCATGGTCGTAACCTCGAAACCTTCCATAGCGGCTTGCAGGGCGCAGATCGGATCGATCTCGGTCACGAGTACACGGGCCCCGTAAGAGCGCATGGAGTGAGAGCAGCCTTTACCTACGTCACCATATCCGGCAACGACTACCACCTTGCCGGCGATCATTACGTCCGTAGCCCGCTTGATGCCGTCCGCCAAAGACTCACGGCAACCGTATAGGTTATCGAACTTGGATTTCGTCACGGAGTCATTAACATTGATAGCCGGAACCAGCAACTCACCTTTCTCCATCATCTGATACAGACGGTGAACGCCGGTGGTCGTCTCTTCCGATACCCCTTTCATCTCGGCTACCGTACGGTGCCAACGGCTGTTATCTTCTTGAAGGATACGATTTAATGTATCCAGGATTACCTGTTCCTCATGATTTCCGCCTTTGCGGTTGATAGTCTCCGCATCGTTCTCCGCACGATAGCCCATGTGAATCAGCAAGGAAGCGTCGCCGCCATCGTCAACAATCATGTGAGGGCCTTTACCTTCCGGGAAACGAAGCGCCATGTCCGTACACCACCAATACTCCTCCAGCGTCTCGCCTTTCCAAGCGAATACCGGTACGCCGTCCGCTGCGATAGCGGCAGCGGCATGATCTTGTGTGGAGAAGATGTTACAGCTAGCCCAGCGAACGTCCGCTCCCAACGCAACTAATGTTTCGATTAACACCGCCGTCTGAATAGTCATATGCAGTGAGCCGGTGATACGTGCGCCTTTCAAGGGTTTCTGATCGGCGTATTTCTGGCGTAGCGCCATTAATCCCGGCATTTCGTGTTCGGCGATCTCGATCTCTTTGCGACCGAATTCAGCCAAACTCATATCTGCCACTTTATAAGGCAGATTAGTTGGAAATAATTGTGACATAAATTAATACTATAAATGGTTGAGACGCAAAGGTACGAAAAAGCGTTGATAGTAGGTGTTCTTTATCTATGAATTTCCATCTAGGGCAGAGGCTTGCCGAGGGGTAGGTGGGTTTGTTACTGCAACCTGCCTTGCAGTAGTTCTGCAACAGCCATGCAGCATTACTGCAACCTGCATTGCAGTATTGGACTCTCTGTAGTTTTGCGATTTAATGAATACTGAAGGCTCCATCTACCAATAGCGCGTGGCCATCTACGAAGCTCGCTTGCGGGCTGCATAGCTAAAGTACGGCGTTGGCGATCTCTTCCGGTTTGCCGAGCCGCCCTGCGGGAATGTCGCGCACCAGCTCCTTCTCCAAGGAAGGGTCACGCCGCATTAAGTCTTCCGCCATCGGCGTACGGATAACGCCCGGACATACGGCATTGATGCGGATATTCTTTGCCGCATAGTCGATAGCGGCGGTACGTGTCAGTCCGATAACGGCATGCTTACAGGCTATGTAGGCCGCTTGCCCCGGAAATCCCGTGACTCCACCTTGCGATGAGGTGTTGACGATGGCGCCGCCGCCTTGTTTCAGCATTTGCAGGATCTCATAACGCATGCAGTTCCAGACACCTTTCAAATCCACAGCCACGGTACGGTCGAATTCATCGTCGGTGATTTCCGCCATTGGGCGTTGCGGTGTTTGTATGCCTGCGTTGTTAAGAGCCGCATCCAGTCTTCCGTAGGTAGCTACGGTCCAGTCGATCATCTCTTTTACGGCTTGCGTGTTTGATACGTCGCACCGATATGCTACGGCCTTCTGTCCCTCGGCTACTAATTTCTCTACTTGTTCTCCCGGCTCACGGATGTCTGCCAATACGGTTATGTATCCAGCCTTGGCGAAGGCTTCAGCGCAAGCGAGTCCGATACCCATCGCTGAACCGGTTACTAAAGCTACTTTCTCTTCCATTGTCTTTGTCATGATCATTTGATTTACATTTTGTTATTATTTATGTCGCGAAGATAAGGAGGGAGTGGTATAGAGGCTTTGTTATGTGGTTCAAATAGCTTTGTTGTGTGGGCCATTATAAATATTATATATCCTCGGTTGGCGGTACGCCATACGCTATCTTATAGATTTTCGAGAAATGGGAAAGGTTCTTGAAGCCTACCTCGAAACAAATCTCCGAGACCTTACGCCCCCCCTTACGTATCAGCCCATGTGCGGCTTCAAGGCGGCGTCGGATGAGCCATTCCCGGGGCGAGAGAGCGCTACATTTCTTGAAATCACGTTTAAATGTGGAGAGACTGCGTCCCGTATAGTTGGCGATTTCTTCCATGGAAATATCGTTCATATAATTCCGCTCCATAAATTCCAGTATGTCTATCTTCCATGGATCGGTAAAATCGAAGATAGAGGCATATAGATTCTTGTCGGTATTGAGCAACACATAGACGCCCTCGACCATTTTTAGTTGAAGCAATTCGTCTGTCGGTTGGATCTTGGAATTGAAATAAGGGGTCATCGACTCAAACAAGCTTACGATATCGGGACGGTTGGACGGTAGCTTGTAAAGGCTTACCTGATCTCGCTTGGCGTCTTTAGGGAGAGTATTTCGATCTAATTTGCTGTAAAAGTCGCGTAGGAACTTCATGGTGAACATCAAGAAGATCGCCTTGAACTGCTCGCCATTCCATGCTTGTTTCGTCATCTGTACGCTGAAGTCCTTGCGGATGAAAGCGCATTCTCCTTTATGTAACCGGGTGATTTGGCCTTTCTCGTCGATTACCATCTCTCCGGAGTATACATACACCAACACATGCGAATGATTCCGGTGCAGGCAGCTCTTTCCGCCATCGAAATACATCGCTAAAAATAAATCCGAGTAACGCAGTGTGTTGATCCCGTCCATCGTTCTTTAGGAAAATGGGCGACACGGGAAGATCGTGCCGCCCATTATGAGGATTTTAAAGTAACTGTTAACTGTCCACTAAATCGTTAGGCCGGCGTGATACCTTGCTCTTGCAATAGTTTCAGCCCGAGGTCTTTCAACTTGAACTTCTGTATCTTTCCGCTTCCGGTCATCGGGAAGGTATCGACGAAGAAGATGTATTTCGGGATCTTATGCCGGGCGATCTTTCCGCGGCAGAAGTCTTTCACCTCTTCCTCCGTAGCCGTCACACCATCGTGAAGGATGATAAAGGCACCCACTTCCTCTCCATATTTCTTGGAAGGAACAGCAGCTACTTGCACGTCTTTCACGCCGGGGAAATGATAGAGGAACTCCTCCAGCTCACGGGGATAGATATTCTCGCCCCCGCGGATAATCATGTCCTTGATACGGCCGGTGATACGGAAGTTTCCATTCTCATCACGAACGCCCAAGTCGCCGGAATGCAGGAAGCCATCCTTGTCGATCGCCTCATTGGTGGCGGCTTCGTTTTTATAGTAACCTTTCATGTTATTATAACCGCGGTTACACATCTCGCCCTGTACGCCGACGGGGCATTCTTCGCCGGTCTCCGGATCGATAACCCGTACCTCGGTAAATTCGAACTCATGGCCTACAGTATTATAACGCACCTCGGCCGGATCTTCGATACGGGAGTGGGTCATACCCGGTGAGGTCTCTGTCAATCCATACACGCTGGTTACACGCATATGCATCTTCTCGTCCACGGTTTTCATGAGTTCAACCGGGCAAAGCGAACCTGCCATAATACCGGTACGTAACGACGTGAGGTCGAACATCTCGAACATCGGGTGGTTCAGCTCGGCAATGAACATGGTAGGCACGCCGTACACGGCCGTGCAACGCTCTTTATGTATAGAAGCTAATACCAATAGCGGATCGAATTTCTCGACCATCACTTGCGTACATCCATGCGTCAATACGTTCATGGAAGCTAATACCACACCAAAGCAATGAAAGAGAGGTACGCAGCAACAAAGCTTATCGTCGGCGGTGAATTTCATATGCTCACCCGTCAAGAAACCGTTGTTGGCGATGTTGTAGTGAGTCAACATGACCCCTTTCGGGAAGCCGGTCGTACCGGAAGTATATTGCATATTGACAACGTCGTGGCAATTTACTCTCGCTTTGGCAGCCTCTAAGGTCTCATCCTTGATATTTTGTCCGAGGAGCAACATCTCGGGCGTATTGTACATACCCCTGTATTTCTCCTGTCCGATATATACTACATTTCTCAAGCGTGGGAAACGCTTGCTTTTCAAATACCCCCGTTGAGAGGTCTTCAATTCCGGCAACATGGTATAGACCATGTCCACGTAACTTCCATCAAACACGCCGTCCGTGATACACATCGTATGGATATCGGCGTTCTCAACCAGATATTCCAGTTCGCTTTGTTTATAGTTGGTGTTGATCGTGACTAGTACGGCACCGATCTTGGCTCCGGCATATAAGAAAGTCAGCCAATCCGGTACGTTTGTCGCCCATACGCCGACATGTGTGCCATGAGTGATACCGATCGCCAGCATGCCTTTCGCCATGTCGTCCACACGCTTGTTGAATTCGCTCCAAGTGAAACGTAAGTCACGGTCCGAATAAACGATATATTCCTTGTCCGGTGTAGTCTCGGCCCAATGTTCCAGCCATTGGCCAAGGGTTCTGTTATGTAATTCCATAAAACGCTGGATTTAATAAGGTGTATAGACAACTCCTAGGATTCGGGCCTTGTTGTCGGCTGCCGCATGTACATGATGCGCCACGATGGAATCATAATAGATGCTATCGCCTTCCTCTAGGATATAGGTGTTCTTTCCGTAATTGATCTCTACGACGCCATTCAATACGTAGATAAACTCCTCTCCCTCATGCGTGGACAGGATGAAATCCTCGCCTTCCTCGGAGGGAGCGATCTCGATCAAGAAGGGTTCCATATGGCGGCCGGACTTATCTTGCGAGAGCGAGTGGTAATCCATATGCTTGTGCCCTTGTGTCGCGTTGTTCGTGAACCCGATACCATCGGCCTCGCTGTCCTTTTTGCGGCATACGACCGGGCCTAGCTCCGCTTGGTCATCCAAGAATGTACCCAAACGTACCCCTAATACCCGTGCTATTTTGATAAGAGGGGCCAAAGATGGAAAATCCAAGTTACCCTCGATACGTTCGATCTGTTCGATACCTAACCCGGAGCGTTCGGCTACCTCCTCGATAGAGAGTTGTTTCGATTCCCGGATATTTTTAATTTTCGCGCCTATAATTTTGTTGTTTCCCATGTGTATGATTTGTTATTTATAGTCCTGTAATGTTTGATAATTTGATACTAAACGGCGCAAATTTACATTAATATTTTATTATATCTAGGATTAAGACAAATAAAAAGGGCAATACCCATTTGGGATTGCCCTTTTTAATATTTTCGAGTAAGCTTTTTCTTACTTTCTGATACCAAGTTCTTTGATGATAGCGCGGTATCTCTCGATGTCAGTCTTGATCAGATAGTCCAATAAACGACGACGTTTACCTACCAACATCTTCAATGATCTTTCCGTAGCGTAATCTTTGTGATTCACTTTCAAGTGCTCTGTCAAGTGAGAGATACGGAATGTGAACAATGCGATTTGGCTCTCAGCAGAACCTGTGTTAGTAGCTGATTTGCCATACTTTTCAAATAATTCTTGTTTCTTTGCTGAATCTAAATACATGATTCTTTTTACTTTAATAAATTAATACTATGTTATCTAAGCGGTCGCAAAGGTAGGCATTCCTTTTTGATTTGCAATAGATTCTGCTATCTTTTTTGTGTTTTGAAGCATGAATGTCATATATATATCGTAAAAATATCGTATTTTTGCAGCCAATAAATTAGTCTTCAATGCAAAAGATCAGAAACATTGCGATTATCGCGCACGTAGACCACGGCAAAACGACGCTCGTGGATAAGATGTTATTAGCCGGTAAGCTTTTCCGTGAAGGACAGGCAGAACCGGATCAGTTCATGGATAACAATGATCTGGAACGGGAACGAGGTATCACGATTCTTGCCAAGAACGTGTCTATCAATTATAAGGGATATAAGATCAATATTATTGACACTCCGGGCCACGCCGACTTTGGTGGCGAGGTGGAGCGTGTCTTGAATATGGCGGATGGTTGTTTGCTATTGGTAGACGCCTTTGAGGGGCCTATGCCGCAGACTCGTTTTGTTTTGCAAAAAGCGATTCAACTGGGTTTGAAGCCGATCGTGGTAATTAATAAGGTGGATAAGCCGAATTGCCGCCCGTCGGAAGTGCAGGAAATGGTATTCGACTTGATGTTTAGTCTGGATGCTACCGAGGAGCAGCTTGACTTCCCTACTATTTATGGTTCCGCCAAGCAGGGCTGGATGTCCGAGGATTGGAAGGAGCCGAAAGAGGATATCGCGGCTGTGCTTGATGCGATCATCAAGTATATCCCCGAACCAAAGATGTTGGAGGGTACTCCGCAGATGTTGATTACTTCTTTGGATTATTCTAAGTATGTAGGTCGTATCGCCGTAGGACGTGTACACCGTGGCGAGTTGAAAGAGGGCCAAGATGTCATGCTTTGTAAGCGTGATGGTAGTATGGTGAAATCGAGGATCAAGGAAGTGGATGTATTCGAGGGCTTGGGACGTACGAAAGTTGATTCCGTGCAGTCCGGGGATATTTGCGCTATTATCGGTATCGATGGTTTCGAGATCGGTGAGACTATCGCCGACGTGAACGAGCCGGAGCCATTGCCAACGATCGCTATCGACGAGCCTACGATGTCTATGCTTTTCACGATCAACAATTCTCCGTTCTTTGGTAAGGATGGTAAGTTTGTTACTTCCCGTCATATTTTTGACCGTTTGCAGAAAGAATTGGATAAGAACTTGGCTTTACGCGTAGTTCCTACTGATTCCGCTGATTCTTGGTTGGTATATGGCCGTGGCGTGCTTCACTTGTCTGTATTGATCGAGACGATGCGTCGTGAGGGATACGAGTTGCAGGTAGGTCAGCCTCAGGTTATCATCAAGGAGATCGATGGTGAGAAATGTGAGCCGGTAGAGCAATTGACGGTGAATCTTCCGGAGGAATGCTCTAGCCGTATTATCGATATGGTAACGAAACGTAAGGGCGAGATGACCATGATGGAAAGCAAGAATGGTCGTATGCACTTGGAGTTCACGATTCCTTCCCGTGGTATTATCGGTTTGAACAACGCTGTATTGACCGCCTCTGCCGGTGAGGCTATCATGGCACACCGTTTCTTGGAATATCAACCGTGGAAGGGTGATATCGAACGACGTATGAATGGTTCGATTATCGCTATGGAGACAGGTCAGGCTTTCGCTTATGCCCTGAATAACTTGCAATCCCGCGGACGTTTCTTCATCGCCCCGGGCGAGGAGGTTTACGCTGGACAGGTGGTTGGTGAGCATACCAAGGACAATGACTTGGTGGTAAATGTTACCAAATCCAAGAAGTTGACGAATATGCGTGCCTCTGGTTCGGACGACAAAGTTTCCTTGGCTCCTCCTATCGTATTCAGCCTAGAGGATGCGCTTGAGTACATCAAGGGCGATGAGTACGTAGAGATCACCCCGAATAATATGCGTATGCGTAAGATCATCTTGGATGAGACAGAGCGTAAGCGCCAAGGTAGATAATATATTCTTCTATTAATAGATACAAAAAACGGCGGGCCTTTAAAAAGCCCGCCGTTTTTTATATGATGTTAGGATTTTAGAGATCCTTCAATGAGTGTGTATCCTTCATTCTTTATTTTCCGGATCTTTCTTCTCTTCATCCGGAGTGGTAAATTGTATCACTAACGATTCATCTTTAGGAGTCTCATACCAATCTCCATGTGCCTTTCGGTAATCTTGGTCAAAATTATAAGCTTCGTCGATGCTTTTATTCTCTATACACCAACGGAAAGGTTGACTTTCCGAATAAGGAATATCCAATACATATGGGTATAGATCCGTATTCTTGACGTTTTTACTTACCGGTCCCTTCCCGTTATCAATGTAAGGCATGATCAGCTGAGTCGCACTATATGTTAATGTCTTTGTAATCCCACTTTCCGGTTCCTTGTCGAATTTTCTCACATTGACATATCCATTGACATCGGAGAAAAAGGGAGTTAGTCCATTGGCGTCCTTAAATCCAAATTGGTTGTGGAATGTACAGCCTTTAGCCAGTAACTGGGCATAAACATCTGCGGTACTCTTATCGGTATATGCTGTGATATTATAATATATGACAGCGTCATTGAAATCGAAATCGCCTTGGTTTGGATAATTATCTTCGAACAAGAGGAATCCTTTCTTGTTCGTTTGCGATTCTATGACGGGAGGGGTTACCGGCTCTGCCGGCTCGATGGCAACGGGATTACTTTCGATTAGACAAAGCATATCGTTGTAGTCTCCATCATAGGCCCTATAGTTTGGGCAGCGATTTTCCATTCCCAGTACATTTCCTTCAAAATCACCTTCTTGAATGTGGTGAATGAAGCCGTTTGCTACGTTTTTCTCTATTTTGAAAGAGGAATTACCATATTTTAAGGTATGGCCTACGTAATTATGGGAGAATGTCCCATTATCTGGTACTTTATTGTTATCCGGCCCATTTAATGCCGGAGTGGAGAACTGTGGACGGTCTGTGCCTCGATATACGAAGCCGACGTTGAGCCCCTTGTCGAATCTTCCCAAGGGTATTCGGGTATATTCTCCTGCTTGGGCCTTTGGCTGTTCTTCTTTGGAGTAGAATATATAATTATCGCCTTGGTTGATCGTATTGAAGTCAGTGACTTGGATAGCACCATTAGTTTTTCCATAGAAGGTGCAGTCATCTAAAGTAAGGTTCTCCATCTTCTCGGAGGGATATGTATAGAACCAAATTTTACCATGCATATTACTGTTGCCTTTGGACATTCCTCCGTCGCTTATATAGGTTAGCCAAATATCCGCTTTCTCAAAGCTACTGGTAAAAACGGTTTCCGTGATTTTTAGATCAGAACATCTATATAAATCTTCGCTTTTCACATTGTATGACTTTTCCGGGAAGTATTTGTTATTGATCAGATGAAGGACTTCATCACTGATCGCATTTGTAGCCCGTAAACTGCTTTTGGTTCCGCTACCGATCGTGATATCCTTTACATCGCTCTCGATAAGTTCCCCATCCCCTCTTAGGATATAGAGTTTCTTTACGTGTGTAGGTACTTCCAGAGCCATAAGGATCGGAGTTTTACCAATTAAATAAGGATCTTTGACTAAAGAGCCTTCCTCATAAGGATATTCATAATAAATAGAATATAGGGTCCCTTCATGCTGAGAAGATATGTTAACCTGTATGTTCTCGAAATTCTCGAACTGGGCTATGTAATCTTCTTCTTTGGTAGGTTCTTGAGGATCTACCGAGGGGTCTTCTCCTTGATAAATGTCATGCTTAACGCATGATTCCATAAGGAAGAGCAGACAAAATACCCACACCATTTGTTTCCAGATTTGTGATCTCATAATTTCTTTACCCTATTTGATTAATATTTACAACAACTTTATTGAATTTTGCAAATCTACGGATTTATTTTATAAAAAGTCATTGATAATCAATATTTATTTTGAAGTGTTGCAATATTCTGAAATATAGGCTTGAGTGGGTGGAATATAAAAAAACCCCATCCAAAAGGATGAGGTCTTTTTCTTATTTAGAAAGAATATTTTCTAATTATTTTACTAAAGCTGAGAAGTCAGAGTTAGTCGCATATTTAGCGAACTCTAAGTCGATAGCAGCTTCCTTAGCCAAGCTCTTGTCAGCAGCGATAGCGGCCTTCAAGTTGCTTACTACACCGTTAGCGTCGTTTGTACGAGCAGCAACAACAGCCTTCAAGTAAGAGGTGATAGCATCAGGTTTAGCAACACCGTTCAAAGTCTGAGAAGCCTTGCTGTAATCCTTAACCAAGATCTGAGCCAAAGCAGCGTTGTTAGTCTTAACAGAACCGAAAGAGTTAACAGCCTTAGCATATTCGCCTTGCTCTAAGTAAAGAACGCCAAGAGCCTCGCTCAATTCGTTTACGCCGGCAGCGTTACCGAACAATTGTTGAGCCTTAGCTTGGTCACCCTTCGTTAATGCGATCAAACCTAAGTTCATGTTAGCGGAAGCGTTATTCTTAACAGAGTTAGACTTGTTAAACATTTGCTCAGCCTTAGCCAAATCACCAGCCTTGAATGCCATCATACCGATGTTGTTCCAAGTGCGGTAGCAGTTAGGATACAATTCAGAAGCTTTTGTATAGATAGCCATCTTCTCACCGTCGTTGTTAGTCAATGTAGCGGCGTAAAGGATTTCCTCGATATTCAACTCAGAAGGATTGCTCTTAGCCAAAGCGCTGATCTCGTCGTCAGACTTACCGATGATCTCGATGTTAGCGGTCAAACGAGAACGACGTAATTGCGGAAGGATAGTCTCAGCCAAGTCAGAGTAAACAGCGGAGATATTCTTGATTTCTTTCTCTCTTGTCTCAGGATCTTGGTACATAGAGATCACACGCAATACTAAGTCTTTATCTTGCAAGTTAGAAGCAGAAACTAATTCCTTGAAGCCTTCCCAGTCTTGAGCTGTGTAACGAGCGTCAACCGGAGCGTCAACTTTCATCTTCTTCAATTCCTTGTTCAAATATTTCGTAGTGTTTCCTTCACGATTCTCAGCCAACGTGTTGTTCAATTTGAAACCACCATCAGGAGAAGCGTAAGCGCTGATCTCGATAGCTACATTCTGGTTCGGAGCCTCGTCTGCGTTCTTAACAAGATCTTTCCATTCTTTGATAGCGTCAGAATTCAATTCTTGAGCGCGAAGGTTAGCTTGTTGGATCAAGAACATGATGTTAGCGTCATGAGCCTCTTTGATAATACGTTGGAATTTATCAGCTGCGATAGCTGCTGTAGCAGTAGCTGCGTCTGCCAATTCGGAAGTAGCGATAACGCCTTCACCGATCTTTACGTCCGGCAATTTAACAGTCTTGTTTTTGATCTTCGCGTCGAAAGTCAAATACAATTCTGATTTTTTCATCTCGGGTTTGTAAGTGAAAGAAGACTTCATAGTTACGTTAGCGCCTTCTTTTTGAGGGATTACTTGGTTGTTACCTTTTACTTTCTCACCTTGGTAAGTGTAAGAAGTGCCCCAAGCTTCGCCACCCTGGTAACGCAATACCGGAGTTACAGTTACAACAGCTTTCTTGTTGAACCATTTAGCGGGGAAAGTCGCGTTGATCGTTACAGGAACTTTGCCTCCGATAGCCTCTAGCGGCTGCGGCTCTGCTTTAATGTACTGTTCTGCCAACGGTTTCAACTTGTTTGAACAAGAAGAAAGAGTTAAAATGGCTGCCAATACGAAGAATGGCAATAAAAACTTTTTGTTCATAATCTTGATGTAAGTTTAAAATGTTACTATGTTAATATATTCACTTCCAAATTATCCCTTAGCCATTATCGTGCAAAACTAAAGTATTTTTTTGTTATGGATAGCAAAGAAGCGATAAAATCTTTTTAATTAATACTTATTAATGAATCCTAGGCTTGTTTTATACATAAAATATGGGTAGAATTATTGAAAAAATATGGCTGTGTACCTCTTGCCATTCTTTTCAATGGATGGTTTCCCAGAACTCTTATTGTATATTTTTTGATTAAAATATAATCTTTTGTGTATAATGCTCCTCGCCATAATGCACGGTTAGAAAGTAGACTCCAGATGTTAATTTTAGGAAATGGAGTGTAGCTTGCCTGTCCGTGATCTCTCCGTTTTCCGACACTTTTCCTTGTGCCGAGTGCAATGTATAAGTCGCTTTCTCCATTCCATCCGGCAAAACAAGGTGTACCATGCCTTTCTCCGGACCGAGATGAATGAGTACCTGCTCGTTCGCCTCGAGCTTTTCGTTGCTGATGGGGTTACCGTATTGAATGACGGGATCGATAAACAAGGAGGTGCTAAAACCTGCTTGCGTATATTCGGTAGCTTGTCTCCAGCCGTTTTTATCATGAACCCAAGCCGTATTCCGGGTCGTTTTGCCTTTGGGCAAATTGTAAGCGGAGAAATACGTGTTCTCCGGGACGCTCTTGAGCTTATAGCCGATGTAGAACTTTCCGCTGACGTTCACGGGCTTGGAGAAATGGATATAACTTTCCTGTGACCGATTTAGGGATTTAGCGGTCTCAATAAACGTATCGTCCAATATCGATTTATTGCTATAGGTGGGTTGGAATGTCTCCGTATATAATAATGTAGAGGGCTTAGAGTCGCCGCTGTAAACGGTAACTTCCACTTCCATCTGTTTGTAATTCGCTCCGGCAGGCGGTGTTACGAAATAAGCTCCGTATAAGGTACCCGCTTCGGCTACTTGGTAAGCTTCCGCATATTCAGTGATATTGGCGGGGTTGTTCCCGAATAAATACGCTTTTTCAGACCCGGGATAGAGCGTACATTCGGCGTTTTCTTGATTACCGGAGTCATAGATGTTGCTCAACCGGAAACAAGGGGCTGATTTATACGGATCAAGTCCCTCACAAACCTTGGTCTCGTCATTGGACGGGTTCAGCCAATATTTGAGCTGTCTCTCGGGGGTATCGATTGCGTCCCATGGTTTCATCAAAGAGAAGAAGTAATCATCCTTCGGGCTATTCTCGCTGGACTGCCCGCCGGATAACGCTCCGATAATCTCTCCGTCGGCATTGAATAAAGGAGATCCGGAGGAACCGCTGGCCGTATAACCTACTTCCCAAGTCTTGACATGCCAATGAGCGTTCTTGTAAAAAATCATGTTTGGATCTGTCAAGGTAAAGGGAGCCAGATCCTCATCGGATATACTGATTCGCTTTACCGAGTATTGGGGATGTTGGATGCACGTATAGGGGGCAGGTCCTACCTCTTGTGCGTTCCAGCCCGCGTAATAAGGCCTGTAATAAACCGGAGGTGTGGCGGTAAGTTCCAACAAGGCCATGTCTGCCATTTCATTAACCGCCTTGAAGTAAGTGGATGCGGTAGACATCTCTTCTGTTCCCCTTAGGATCGGGTCGCAGAAAGGACTGTTGAAGTTGAAAAAGCAGACGATGCTTCCGGCTATTTTCTCATAATCGGGGTTTTTCATCGTGAATTGCTTGTTCAGGCAATGGGAGGCGGTGAGTAGATAAGGCTTTCCGTCATTGTCCGTATTATTTATCAGGGTGCCCGTGCACCCTACGCTTCCGTCTATGATCAGGAGAACGACGCTTTGCCCCCATTGGGCGTAATCGTTTGTCCCATCTTGATAGCAAGCTAACGGTGGAATTTTACCGATCAGTGAGGTGTTGTCTCCCGGTTCTAACCCCCGCAAGCTCCGGTAGCCATGGTTGACTTCCCCGACGGTCAGTCTTCCTTGAAAAGAGGCGTTAGCCGGTTCTTGATATTCTATGATCAGGCGATCCCCTTGGATAGGAGAGACCGGCAATAGGTTTAACTCCGAGTTGTTTAGGTGATTGAACGAGCCTAATATCTGTGTCTGGTCCTCATTATATAGGAAGAGCTGGGCGCCTTCGGGCAGTTCATATTCCGTGAAGAGCACGTTGATGGAAAGGGCCCCGGGCGAGTAGATCCCGAGTCTCCATACACGTGTCCCATCCGGCCCGGTGAAAGTTACGCCCGAGTTGTACCGATTGTAATCCGTTATGAATTTATAGGCAAAACGGAAACCGCTTCTTAGGTCGCTCTCATTCAGCGAGTCGATACGCAATTCCTCTTGAACGTCGAACGGAGGCATTTCTTTAAACATCTGTCCGTTTGTACTTCGCATGAGCGATAGCGGAAGCGGGCGGCCTCCGTGGCTAACCTGCGCTTTCAGATTTCCTTGAAAACCGAGCATCGTTAGCAGGAATATAATGTATAAAGAGGTCAACTTTTTCATATCGGGCAAATATAACTATATTTCTTTACCCCATGATCTATATATCAAGTTTTTTCGCTAAGTTTGCCAATCGAAAAGTACGGACAAACTTAAATAAAACCAATATATAATTAAATTCTAAAGATATGGCAACACCTCCGTTTCACTACGAGCCGATGTTCCAAAAGGGACCGGACACAACAGAGTATTATTTGCTTACAAAAGATTATGTTTCCGTTTCTGAGTTTGAAGGAAAACCGATCTTGAAAGTCGCTAAAGAAGGTTTGACCGCTATGGCTAACGCCGCTTTCCGCGACGTATCATTCATGCTTCGCCGTTCTCACAACGAGCAGGTCGCTAAGATCCTAAGCGATCCGGAAGCTACGGACAACGATAAGTACGTGGCCTTGACATTCCTTCGCAACGCCGAGGTAGCGGCTAAAGGCGTACTTCCTTTCTGCCAAGATACCGGTACGGCTATTATCCACGGCGAGAAGGGCCAGCAGGTCTGGACCGGTTACTGTGATGAAGAAGCGCTTTCCTTAGGTGTTTACAAGACCTACACGGAAGAGAACCTTCGTTACTCCCAGAACGCTCCGCTGAATATGTACGATGAGGTAAATACGAAATGTAACTTGCCGGCCCAGATCGATATCGAGGCTACGGAAGGCATGGAGTATGAGTTCCTTTGCGTGACAAAAGGAGGTGGTTCCGCCAATAAGACTTATTTATACCAAGAGACAAAAGCGATCTTGAATCCGGGTACATTGGTTCCCTTCCTCGTAGAGAAGATCAAGACATTGGGTACGGCCGCTTGTCCTCCGTATCATATAGCGATCGTGATTGGCGGTACTTCCGCTGAGAAGAATTTATTGACGGTGAAGTTGGCATCTACCCGTTTCTATGATAGCTTGCCTACGACCGGTAGCGAGGGTGGCCGTGCTTTCCGCGACGTGGAGTTGGAGAAAGAGGTATTGGCCGCCGCCCAGAATATTGGCTTGGGCGCTCAATTCGGTGGTAAATATCTGGCACATGATGTTCGCATCATCCGTTTGCCTCGCCATGGCGCTTCTTGCCCGGTAGGTTTGGGTGTAAGTTGCTCTGCGGACCGTAATATTAAATGTAAGATCAATAAGGAAGGTATCTGGATCGAGAAGTTGGATAGCCATCCCGGCGAATTGATTCCGGAGGAACTTCGCCAAGCGGGTGAGGGCGACGCTGTCAAGATCAACTTGAACCAACCGATGGCGGATATCTTGAAGGAATTGGATAAATATCCGGTATCTACTCGTTTGTCATTGAACGGAACGATCATCGTGGGCCGTGATATCGCTCACGCTAAACTGAAGGAGCGTCTGGACCGTGGCGAGGATCTCCCCCAATATATCAAGGATCATCCTATTTATTACGCGGGCCCGGCTAAGACTCCGGCAGGTATGGCTTGTGGCTCTATGGGCCCGACGACCGCGGGTCGTATGGACTCATACGTTGACTTGTTCCAGAGCCATGGCGGTAGCATGATCATGTTGGCGAAGGGTAACCGTAGCCAGCAAGTTACGGACGCTTGTAAGAATCACGGCGGTTTCTACCTAGGATCTATCGGTGGCCCCGCGGCTATCTTGGCTCAGAACAATATCAAGAGCATCGAGTGCGTGGAATATCCGGAATTGGGTATGGAAGCGATCTGGAAGATCGAGGTAGAGAACTTCCCCGCGTTTATCTTGGTAGATAACAAGGGTAATGACTTCTTCAAGCAGATCAAGCCTCGTTGCTGATTCCTTGATCGGTAAAGATAAATGAAAAGCGGTATCCGGCGGCAAGCTGGATACCGCTTTTTTCTAAAAAAAAAGTCGTACGTGTTTTTTTAATAGGTTAATCCCACGATCCACAGCGGTAGTTTCTTGCCGGTGGCGAACTCCATATTGTCAGCCAAGATGAAGGAATCGGGGAGATCCGCTATTTGCTTGAATGTTTTATCCGCTCCTCCTACCTCGAAGGTATAGGTATGGTCTACGATAAAGTCACCTTTTGTTTTTCCATATTCCACGTTATGATTTACGGATAACTGGTTGACGACAAAAGTTTCCCTTGCCGTCCCGATCTGTACGGGAGCGGAAGCTATGGCGTACAATAGGTTGGGATTCTGTAGGTAAATCTTATCCGGTTTTTGCATCTTTTTGACAGATAGTAAATCCGAGTACAATAACTTGAGCAATTCCGCCTTGTCCAAATTCTGTAAGTAATTGATGACAGAGTTTCGGGAAAGTCCGATCATTCCCGCTAGTTTCGTGATGTCCAGCTCATAAGGAACAGAGGTAGCTAAGATACCCATCAAAGCCTTTAGCTTCCGTGTATAGGCAGGATCTACGCCACACAGCAACGGGAGTTCCTGCTCAATAATGAGATTGACCACATTCTCGATATTAATATAATAATCTTCTCTGTTACCCGTAAAAAAGGGGTAATACCCTTCGTGGAGATATTCGTTAAACATTTGTACGGGGCGACATTTCTCATTTATTTCCCGGCAAATGTTTCCTGGATTTTCCAGTATCGTTTGTAGGGAATAGACAGGTATATCAATTTGCTTATAGAACATGAGAAATTCCCGGAAAGAAAGTCCGTACATATTATATGGTAGGCAACGTCTGGAAAGATCGGCATCCGCATTCAATATATTCAATAGGGAAGAACCGCTAAAAACAATTCGTAGAGATGGATACAGGTCGTAGGCCTCTTTTATCTCTTTACTCCAAGTGGGATATTTATGTACTTCATCAAGGAATAATTGTTTTCCTCCTTGCAAATAGAACCGCTCAATCAGTTCAGATAGGGTGTGATTACTGAAATAGATGCTGTCGAGCGTGCAATAAAGTACCTCCCTGCTTCCCGGCTGGAAATTCAGTTTGATGTATTGCAACATGAGTGTTGTTTTTCCGACACCCCTTGATCCTCTGATGGCGATCAGAGGATTATCCCAGTGAATTTGGTTCATGAGTTCCCTTATGATATGGGTACTCGTTTGTGCCAGTAATCGTTCTTGTTTAATAAATAGACTATCCATACGCTGATTGATTGAATGACAAATATACGATTTATTCAAGATAGATAGCAAAAAGTACATGGATTTGTTAAGGGCAAAAAGCAAATCTGGTATTTTTTTGTTAAGAGTAAAAAGCAAAACCTGTAAGTATCCGGTCGTAGCGTACTTTGCGTATTGGCTTTCAAAAGTTTGTATAAATATCAATGAAACTATTACACTTTAATTTTTTACCTTTGTTGCGTTTAAGTGATAAAACAGATTTCCAATGCCTCGTATATACATCCTCTTGATGTCGGTCTTGATCTCGGCTTTTTATGCTTGCGATCATCGGGGGAAGCCTTACCCCGCTACCCTGTCACGGATCGAATCCCTTGCGGATACAAATCCGGAGGAAGCCCGCCCTTTGTTGGATCGATTGCGGGATAGCCTTTCGTCCTTTGATGAGGAACAGCGTATGTATTATGACTTGCTCGACTTGAAGGTCAATGATAAGATGTATGTCCGGCATACTTCTGATTCTTTGATCAAACGAATCACCGCTTTCTATGAGACATATGGCGATCGAGACAAATTACTAGAGTCTTATTACTATATGGGCCGTGTCTACCGGGATTTGAATGATGCCCCGGAAGCGTTGAAGTATTTCCAAAAGGCATTGGATGTGGCGGGGGATACGAGAAAGTACCGATTATTGTCCAATGTCTATTCGCAGATGGGTACGCTTTATGATTATCAGAATGTATATGAAGAGGCGATCCGTATGTATGAGAAAGCGGCTGAGTATAAATTACTGAAAGGAGATAGTACTAGTTTTTCTCTTGTGCTGAGAGATATTGCCCGAGTATATGATATGGTCGATAAGAATGACAGTGCGCTTCTCTATTTTCAAAAAGCGGCAATTATAGCGAATGAAACAGGAAATAGACATCGATATTCCGGTATATTGACTGAGCTGGGTGATCTTTACCGGGAATTGGTAATGTATGATAAAGCTTTGGAATGTTTGTCTGAATCATTAAAAGATTCCGTAGACCGGAATATGTATCCTACTTATTCGGTTTTGGGGAATACTTATTTAGAACTCAATAAATTGGATTCTGCCGATTACTATTTAAGAAAGTGCCTGGATAGTCCTAACTTACATGTTAGAGACGCTATTTATGAGTACTTGTCGCTTTTGTATGAGCGTCGGTTGAATTATCGGGAGGCTATTCGCTATGTCCGTCTTGGCCAGCAAGTGCAAGATTCCATCCGCAAGATAACCGATTCGGAGGAAATCCGTAAAATGACCTCTTTATATAATTATCAAAAGCGGGAAACTGAGAATTTACGGCTAAAGGGCGAGAATGACCGGATGCAGATTCGTATTTACCGGATATTATCCTTGTTCGGATTGGGGCTTTCGATAACCTTATTGTTTATATATAGACTGAAACGGCAGAAAGAGCGGTTGGCTAGGCAGTTTGAGGCGCTTCAGCGGGAAAAGCAAGAACAATATGAGAGAAGTTTTCAATATGTAGAAGCGAATAACGCGAAATTGAATGAATTGGGAACCTTACTATCTAAAGACCATGAAGATACAAATTCATTGCTTCATGTGCGAAAAGAACTTTTGCAAGTGACCAATGAACAAATACAGTTGCGGCGTACCGAGCGTGATTTGTTAGAGTCGGATTTAAGGCATTCGGATATCTATATGAAATTCCATTCCACGAATGAGGCAGATCAGATAATCAGGGAAGAAGATTGGAATGCTTTACGGAAGGAGTTAGATAAGACATACAATAATTTTACGAATCGTCTATATCAGTTATATTCGGGAATGTCATTGATAGAACTCCGGATTTGTTACTTGATAAAGATATCAGTCAAGGTAACTGATATGGCAAAAATCTTGGGTCGCTCCAAACCCTCCGTATCCTCATCCCGTAAACGGCTTTATAAAAAAATAAAGGGAGAGGATGGAACCCCGAATGAACTGGATGAATTAATCGCTGGTCTTTAGCCTTATACAACTCTGCGAACAAAAAGCGAACAAAAAGCGAACAGTGTTTTAGCCCCGAATCCAACCTTATCGGATACTTTTGCAGTCAAAAAATGAATGGGATGAAAAGAATTTTACTTTTGACTTTGTTGAGTTGCGTGGGCTTGTGTACACAAATATTGAGTGTTTTTGCCCAACAAGGAGAGAAAAGTGTCGGGATAAATGTGGGTTACGGCACAGCAAGTAGTTTTGAGTCGTTTCGCTTAGGTGCTGAGTTCAATTGGAACGCAACGGATCATATTCGTTTGTCGCCTTCTTTCGATTGCTATTTTGCCAGTAGTACCTCTTATGTGGTTAGTGCGGATGTACATTATTTATTTCCGATAAAAAACACATGGCAGGTTTATCCTTTGCTGGGAGTCACTTATACTCATTTCATGACTAATGAATTTGGGGGAAATATTGGAGCTGGTGTGGAATATCCGATTTCCTCGTCTTTTTATGTAAGTGCCGAAGGGAAATACCAGCTTACGAAGGATTTCCAGCAATTTGCTTTGGCGGCAGGTGTAGCCTATAAGTTTTAATAGGTCATTTGATACATCGTTCGACGGAGTATAAAGACTAAATTCGTTGGGAGAACGAGATATAAGAACTTCTTAGGAGATGGTAACGTCCTATAAAATAAAATCCCGGATAGCGTTTAATCTACCCGGGATTATATATTAATGTATAAGACCTTACTTAGTCTCTGTACTCCCTGCGAGGTTCGCAATCATTACGATCTTGATGAGGACCACGGTCTCCAGACGCTTCCAGCCGATCTCGGAAATGTGAAGCAGATCATCCTTGCCCGATATAAACTCAACGAACGTACCGTAAGGTATAAGAGAAGCGTTATCCCTCAAAAGGCATGTTTGGCAACATGATCCTAAATTATCAGTAGTACTTACCTTGCCAACGCAGTATATCTTCTATGCCACTTGCAGTATATATCCCATGGATAAGTAAGTAGTACTGACTTTTCCGGCATGAGAAAAGCGTTTCCCTTAGGCGAACAAATAGTTTCTCCTAGGGAAAACTAAAGTTTCGTAAGCACAAAACTAAGGTTTCCTCATGAGGAAACAAATGTTTCCATAGCGGAAAACTTTTGTTTTATACCAAGAAAAACTATAAATGTCAATTAATCAGTTTTTTAGATGATATATGAAGCATGACCAAATAGATAGCTTGCCGGCTAAGCAATGTCTCCGTCTTCGGTCGCTTCTTGAAAAAGATAGGACTAATAATACGGTTGGCGAGTAGGGGACGGTGGTGTTTTGTGATTGAAAAGTAGTAAATGGTGGTAGATACGAGCCGATAGTGGTAGATGCTATTTATCTACCACCACCCGATAAATAACTTATGACCAATTGATTATAGCTATAGTTGTAGGTGTGGTAGATGATTTGATAAAAAAATCCCGGATAGTGTTTAATCTACCCGGGATTATATATAATGTATAAGACCTTATCTTAGTCTCTGTACTCCCTGCGAGGTCCGCGATCACCACGATCCTGACGAGGACCACGGTCTCCACGATCTTGGCGAGGTCCACGCTCACCTCTTTCTGGTCTTGGCGGACGTTCCTCGTAACCTTCCGGTTTCGGAAGCAATACCTTGCGGGAAAGTTTGAACTTGCCTGTCTTCGGATCGATATCAACCAACTTGACAGAAACCGTATCGCCTTCCTTCAAGCCGGCTTGCTCAACGGTCTCCAGACGTTTCCAATCGATCTCGGAAATGTGAAGCAAACCATCCTTACCCGGCATGAACTCAACGAATGCACCATAAGGCATGATAGAGGAAATCTTTCCTTCATAAACCTCTCCGATCTCAGGAACAGCGACGATAGCCTTGATCGCCTTGACAGCCGCGTCGATCGTAGCCTTATTCGTGCCGGAGATCTCGATCTTTCCTACGCCGTCTACCTCATCGATAGATACCGTAGCTCCCGTTTTCTCTTGGATACCTTGGATGATCTTACCGCCCGGGCCGATTACCGCACCGATGAATTCCTTACCGATAATCATCGTCTCGATACGAGGTGCATGAGGTTTCAAATCCTCACGAGCTTCCGGTTGAGCCTCCAATATCTTGCCCAAGATATGCATACGACCCTCTTTAGCTTGAGCCAAAGCATTCTCAAGGATCTCGTAAGACAAACCGTCTACCTTGATATCCATCTGAGTTGCCGTGATACCGTCTTTCGTACCCGTTACCTTGAAGTCCATATCACCCAAGTGATCCTCGTCGCCTAAGATATCAGACAAGATCGCGTAGTTCGTACCCTTGTTCTCGGAGATCAATCCCATAGCGATACCGGATACCGGTTTCTTCATCGGGACACCTGCGTCTCTCAACGCCAAGGTACCGGCGCAAACCGTAGCCATAGAAGAAGAACCGTTAGACTCCAAGATATCGGAGATTACACGTACTACATACGGATAGTTGTCCGGGATCATACGTTTCAGCGCACGGTGAGCCAAGTTGCCGTGTCCGATCTCACGACGGCCTACGCCACGTGTTGCTTTGGCCTCGCCTGTGGAGAATGGGGGGAAGTTATAATGTAAAAGGAAACGCTCGTATCCATGGTTCAATACGTCGTCTATCATTTTCTCATCAGACTTCGTACCTAAAGTTACCGTAGATAAAGACTGTGTCTCTCCACGTGTAAAGATAGCGGAACCGTGAGGACCCGGCAGGCAATCTGTCTCGATCCAGATCGGACGGATCTCGGTAGTCTTACGACCATCCAAACGCTTACCCTCATCAAGGATGGCACGGCGCATAGCCTCTTTCTCTACATCGTGATAGTAGCGACCGATCATTTCCAGTTTCTCGTCCGTCAACTCCTCCTCGGAGAATTGAGCCTTGTATTCTTCTACGATTTTCTCGAATGCCTCGCTGCGTTCGTGCTTGCCGCTACCAGATGTGGCTACGGCGTAAGCCTTGGCGTAACATTTGTCGTGTACGTCCTTGCGCAACTCGTCATCGTTTACCTCGTGGCAATATTCACGTTTTACCAATTTGCCGCAAGCCTCGGATAATTCCAATTGAGCCTTGCATTGTACCTTGATAGCCTCGTGAGCGACCTTGATAGCCTCAAGCATCTCAGATTCCTGAACCTCGTTCATTTCACCCTCAACCATCATGATGTTGTCTATGGTAGCGGCAACCATGATGTCGATATCAGCTTTCTCCAATTCTGCGGAAGTTGGGTTGACGATGTATTTTCCATCCGTACGAGCTACGCGAACCTCAGAGATCGGTCCGTTAAAAGGAATATCAGAAACTGCCAAAGCGGCGGAAGCGGCCAAACCTGCTAATGCGTCCGGCAAATCTTCGCCATCAGCGGAGAACAATATAATATTTACATATACCTCAGCGTGGTAGTTGTCTGGGAAAAGAGGACGCAACGCACGGTCTACTAAACGAGATGTGAGGATTTCATAATCAGAAGCTTTTCCTTCTCTTTTTGTAAAACCTCCGGGGAAACGTCCAAAAGCGGAGTATTTCTCTTTGTATTCTACTTGCAACGGCATGAAGTCAACACCCGGGTTCGCGTCTTTAGCGGCACAAACAGTGGCGAGCAACACGGTGTTGTTCATACGAACGGTAACCGCTCCGTCCGCCTGTTTGGCCAATTTCCCGGTTTCGATGGTAATGGTTCTTCCATCACCTAACTCGATCGTCTTGTTAATTGGATTAAGCATAATCTTTTTTCTTATTTTTCTATCTGTCAAAAATTGGTGCAAATGTAATGAAAGTTTACCTGTAATTGCATGAAAATGAAAAGAAATAACAGTCTTAAAGCACTTTTTTTGAAAAAAGCCTTGAAGAAATACGGAATAATAGTGCCACAATTGTAAAATAATGTATATTTGCACCGGATTAGTAATATAGACAAACTGGAATAATGAAACAAATATCTACGAATTTACTCGCTGTGCTGTGTGTTATGTTGCTTTTGTTCACGGCTTGTAAGAAGAATTCTGATTTTACGGTGGAAGGTGTAGTGTCCGGCGCAGACGGCCAGATGATGTATCTGGAGAATGTAGGTGTGTCGACGGTAGAGTTGATGGACTCCGTAAAACTGACGGCGGCCGGTAAATTCAGCTTTACGAAGCCTCGTCCGGCATTCCCGGATTTTTATCGCTTGCGTCTGAATAACCAATTGATCAACTTCTCGGTAGATTCTACGGAGACGATCTCATTCGTGGCCGATGCCGGGACTTTCGCTACTTCTTATAGCGTGGAGGGCTCAGAGAATTGCAAGGCGATCAAGAATATTACCTTGGCTCAATTAGATGCGAACCAAGCGATCCATCGTTTACGGAAAGAATCTGAGTCCGGTCTGTTGGCGGATTCCGTATATTCCCGCCATGTGCTCGAGGCCGCCGAGGCTTATAAGGACGTGGCTCGTAAGTATATTTATTCCGCCCCGATGTCCGCTGCCGCTTACTTTGCCTTGTTCCAGCAAATTGACGGCTTGCTGTTCTTCGATTTGTATGACAAGAACGACTCGAAGGCTTATGGCGCCGTAGCCACCAGCTTCGATCACTATTATCCGGAAAGCCCTCGTGCTAAGCATCTGTATAACTTGGCTCTTCAATCGATAAAGGTGATTCGTAGCCAGCGCCCGATGGACTTGGATAAGGTGGAGAAGAAAGAGGTTAGTTTCTTGGATATCGAGTTGCCGGATGTACATGGGGAAAACACGAAATTGTCTTCTGTCGCTACAGGTAAGGTGGTGTTGATCAACTTCACGGCCTATATGTCCGAATGGTCTCCTGCCTTGAATATGGAATTTGGCGATTTATATACGAGGTACCACGATAAGGGCTTGGAGATTTACCAGATCTCTTTGGATAGTGATCTTCACTTCTGGAAGAACGCCGCTTCTAATTTACCTTGGACTTGCGTGCGTGATCCACAGTCGGTTTACTCTCAGACCGCAGCGTTGTATAACGTGAAACAGCTTCCGGCGATCTTTATCTTGGATCGCAAGGGAAACTTGGTTAAACGGGTGGACGACGTGAAGAAACTTGAGGCTGACATCAAGTCCGTATTGTAAATTGTTCATGATTTAATCATCAGATTTATATGTTATAAAGCACTTTCGTAAACTTGTTCATCTTAGAAAGATAACCTAACTTTGCGGAGTCTTGAAATGATAAAAAAGGGGAGTTCCGGCCATATGACTTGGTCGGGATTCTTTTTTATTATGCGATAATCAATCAATATTAATATAAAGAATAAGGAGGATTTAGTATGGCTGTTAGTTATATGACAAAGGACGGCTACGATAAGATTTTAGCTGAAATCAACTATTTGGAGACCGTGAAGCGCCCTGAAATATCAGCCCAGATCGCTGAGGCGAGGGATAAGGGTGACTTATCCGAGAACGCTGAGTACGATGCCGCCAAAGAGGCTCAAGGTATCATGGAGGCTAAGCTTGCGCAGTTAAAAGGTTTGATCTCAAACGCCCGTCTGATCGATGAGAGTCGTGTGAAAACTGATGAGGTTCAGATTTTGAACAAGGTGAAAATTAAGAATACGAAGAATAACGCTGTCATGACCTACACGTTGGTATCGGATTCGGAGGCTAACCTAAAAGAAGGAAAGATCTCCGTAAGCACGCCGATCGCCCAAGGTTTGATGGGAAAGAAGGTAGGGGATGTCGTTGAGATCCGTGTGCCTTCCGGCTTGATGACGTTTGAGATTATGGATATTTCAATTTAAAAACAGAAAGACGTATGGCAACTATTTTCAGTAGAATCGTGGCGGGTGAGATCCCTAGCCACAAGGTTGCGGAAGACGATGAGTTTTTTGCTTTCCTCGATATCAATCCGGTAGCCTTGGGGCATACCTTGGTAATTCCTAAGAAGGAGGTCGATTATATCTTTGATATCGATGATCCGATGCTGGGACGGATGGTAGCTTTCGCTAAACGGGTAGCTCGTGCTCAAGAGACCGCTATCGAGTGTAAGCGTGTAGGATTGGCTGTCATGGGTTTGGAAGTGCCCCATGCGCATATCCATTTGATTCCTATCACGAAGGAGTCCGATATGTATTTCGGCGGGAAGAAATTGGCTGTAAGTCAAGAAGAATTGGCCGAGATCGCCGCTAAGATTAGAAAAGAATTCAAATAATTGAATATAATTTTTTAATTATAAAAAATTGGTTATATTTGTACCCGCTGTTTTATGCGTGACAATATCATGCAAAGGGGACAGCAAATCATTAATATGATTCATTAGTGGTTTTTACTCATAAATTTGTTAACCTTAGAAGAAAGGCCCCTCTGTGACAGAGCGGCCTTCTTTTTTTAAACACACAATAAACATTATAAACTACTAAATTGATATCTTCATCTTACATCTTCGAATAGGATTAGGGGAGCCAAACGGCATGCCTGTTCCAACCGTGTACACCGTTCCAGTAATCATGCCAGTCATATAGCATACCGGATTGATGGATATATACGCCACATAATACAAGGGAGATAAGCCATAAGGCTAATAATATCCATCTTGCTTGCGTCGGTAAGGGACGTACCTTGAACAATTGGCAGCAAATCGCGTATATCAGGGAGAATATGGGGATGCCGATGAATAAGATCGTCCCTATGCATCCCATGATTGCCATTGACAGCGGTGCTCCGTTTATCAAGTCCGCTCCGAACGGAGAGAGATTATAGATGAATCCGGCTCCACCCATGAGCAAAGCGAATGTTACGACTACCAGAATGAATACGACTAGTACTAGCGGCGGCAACAAGAAGATTCCGGCTAATATGATGAAAAACTTCAAGATGAACCCGATGACCAGAACGAAAACATCCGCCAGCTTTTGGAAGAAGTTCCTCGGCTTATCCGAGCTGATGAAGTCGTTCACGTTATTGCTGACTTTCTCGAATCCATCTGTCACGGTCTTTCCGATATTCTCCACCGTCACGCTTTGCCCGCGCATCTCGAGTTTCTCGGTCGCCGTGCGTGCCATCGGTACTATGATCCACAACAAGAAGTAAAGCGGAACCGTGATTCCATAGAAGAACATCAGAAGGAAAAGCACGATACGTACGGCAGTCGGGTCCCAATCCATGTAGGCGGCGAAACCTCCGGCGACACCTCCCAGAATACGGTTGTCCGGGTCACGCATCAAGCGTTTCTTGGTCGTCTGGGCATGAGTCTCCTGTTGTTGCGTCCGGTAATTATCCTCGTGGTCGGTGCTTTTCTCTTCCTCCTCGAAAATCTCTTCCGGCTTACCCATCCGTTTGATCACTTCCTCTACCTGCTCGATCGTGATGACTTCGTAGCCTAAGCGGATACGCTCGTTAAGAAGCTCCGAGATACGCATCTCGAAATCATCCATGATCTCATCCGAACCTTCTTCTTTGCGGAAGTGGATACGCAGGTTCGACAGATATTTGTCTAATAATTGGTATGCGTCTTCGTCAATGTGGAAAACTGTGCCTCCCAGATTAACAGTAAGTGTCTTCTTCATCACTCTTTCGTTTTAATTGTTTCTGATGTGGTTTATTGTATTATTTAGTTCCTGCCATGAGGTCTCCAGCTCGCCGAGGAATAGTTCTCCTTTCTCGGTCAGTTGGTAATACTTGCGTGGCGGTCCTTGCGTAGATTCTATCCACTGATAACTTAATAGCTCGCTATTCTTTAATCGGGTTAAAAGAGGATATAAAGTGCCTTCCACAACGATCAACTTCGCTTCTTGTAACTTCTGAATGATATCAGAGGTGTAAGCGGGTTCTTTTTTGAGAAGCAGGAGGATGCAATATTCCAGCGTCCCTTTCCTCATTTGTGATTTTACGTTCTCTGCATTCATCTCTTTTAATTTTATGCTACAAATGTATGTATTACATATGTACTATGCAATACATGCTACTATGAATTATTATTATTTAACCGAATACTTGCACAAAAAGAGCAATTATGTGTAAAAAAAGGACTGATGTCGTGTCTTTTAGAAGAGAAAAGCGTACTTTCGCGGTATCAATTCAAAATAAGGAATTATGATTTATTATCATTTCGCCGAGTTAATACACCGTCAGGCAGAGAAATATGGGAACCGTACAGCGTTGAAACATAGAGATAACGCTACGGGGAAATGGTTGAAGATTTCTTGGAGGGAGTTTTCCGATAAAGTTATGCTTACGGCCAAGGCGATGGCTGAGTTCGGGATAAAGGTACAAGAGAATATCGGAGTTTATTCCCAGAATATGCCTCAGTGTTTATATACGGACTTCGGTGCGTATGGTAACCGGGTGGTTTCCATCCCGATGTACGCGACGAATTCTCCGGGACAAATCGAGTACATCATCAATGACGCTAAGATCCGCACGTTGTTCGTGGGTGAGCAATTGCAGTATAATAACGCTTTCAAGGTACAGAAGGACTCTAAGTATCTGGAGCGTCTGGTTGTCTTTGATCCGGCGGTCAAGATGAATCCGGAAGATAAGACGTCCATTTATTTTGATGATTTCTTGCGCTTGGGGGATAACGCGCATGCGGAGAGCACGGTGAAAATACGTATGACGGAAGCCGTTCCGGAGGATCTGGCTACCATTATATATACGTCCGGTACGACAGGTGAGTCGAAAGGCGTAATGCTTCCTCATTCTTGCTATCTGGAGGCGATGCGGATACATGATGTCCGTCTGCCTCTGGTAACCGACAAGGATCTATCCATGAGTTTCTTGCCAATGACTCATATCTTCGAGAAAGCTTGGTGCTATTATTGTCTCCATAAAGGGGTTACGATCGCTATCAACCAAGACCCGAAAATGATCCAGAAGACATTGCCGGAGGTTCATCCTACTTTGATGTGCAATGTGCCTCGTTTCTGGGAGAAGGTGTATGCGGGCGTACACGAGAAGATCAACTCCGCCTCTCCGGCCATGAAGAAGATTTTCTTGGATGCTATCGAGACCGGGCGAAAGTATAATCTGGAGTATAAGAATAAAGGTATTCCGGCCCCGTGTGGTTTGAAGTTGAAGTTTCAATTTTACAATAAAACGGTTTTCACCTTATTGAAAAGGGTATTGGGTATTGAGCGTGGACGGTTTTTCCCGGTGGCGGGCGCTCCGTTATCGGATACGGTTAATGAGTTCTTGCAGTCCGTGAATATCCCGATCGCTTATGGTTATGGACTGAGCGAGACGACGGCTACGGTTTGTTTCTACCCGGAGATCGGATTCCAGTTTGGTTCTATTGGTGAGGTAATGCCGGGAGTTCAAGTGAAAATAGATCCGGGGAATAACGAGATCTTGGTGAAAGGCAAGACCGTGATGTCCGGATATTATAATAAACCGGAAGAGACGAAGAGGGCTTTCACCGAAGATGGTTTCTTCCGTACCGGCGACGCTGGTCGTTTGGAGGGTAATACGTTATTCTTTACGGAACGAATCAAGGATTTGTATAAGACTTCAAACGGAAAATATATCGCCCCGCAAGCGATCGAGATGGTGATGAGCGGTGATAATTATATCGAGCAAATCGCTGTTATCGGCGATCAACGTAAGTTCGTGAGCGCCTTGATCGTGCCGGCTTATCCATTGTTGGAGAAGTATGCCGGGGAAAAAGGCATCTCGTTCGAGAGCCGGGAGGAGTTGGTGAAGAACAAGGATATCATTCGTTTCATCGAGGCTAGGGTAGAGGAGCATCAGAAGAACTTGGCTTCTTACGAGAAGATCAAGCGCTTTACCTTGTTGCCGGAACCTTTCATGATGGGATGTGAGCTGACGGATACGCTAAAGTTGCGCCGTCCGGTCGTATTGCAGAAGTACGCTACCGAGATAGAGGCGATGTACGAGGAATAACGAGTTTGTCGGCTATCAACTATTTCTTATCTTTGCGGTAAATTTAAAAAAGAAAAGAACATATGATCACATCAGACCAACTACATGACGTGTTGGAGCGCGATAAGGCGCTGAGGGGGTATCTTTGACATCGATAGCAAGACCATTCAGTTAGAAGAGGAGGAGCTACGTACGCAAGACCCCGGTTTCTGGGAAGACGCCAAACGTGCGGAAGTCCAGATGAAGAAAGTAAAGGAGCTAAAGAAATGGATCGAGCTTTACGGTGAGGTACATGCGGCGGCTGAGGAGCTAGAGTTGGCTTACGAATATGTAAAGGAAGAGATTATCACCGAGGAAGAGGTGGACGCGGCTTATAAGAAGGCCCTTCATTTACTGGAAGACTTGGAGTTCCGCAATATGCTTCGCGACGAGGCTGATCAAATGAGCTGCGTGCTCAAGATCAACTCGGGTGCCGGTGGTACCGAGAGCCAAGATTGGGCTTCCATGTTGATGCGTATGTATCAGCGTTGGGCTGAGAATAACGGTTATAAGATCTCTATCGCCAACTATCAGGAAGGGGATGAGGCCGGTATCAAGACCGTGACCTTCAATATTGAGGGCGATTATGCCTATGGCTATCTAAAGAGCGAGAATGGCGTGCATCGTTTGGTACGTGTATCTCCTTACAACGCCCAAGGTAAACGAATGACCTCTTTCGCCTCCGTATTCGTCACCCCGTTGGTGGATGATACGATCGAGGTAAAGGTAGAGACGGCGGCTATCTCTTGGGATACGTTCCGTTCGGGCGGCGCCGGAGGACAGAACGTGAACAAGGTGGAATCCGGAGTTCGCTTGCGTTATCAGTTCAAGGACCCGTATACAGGTGAGGAAGAAGAGATCTTGATCGAGAATACCGAGACTCGCGACCAACCCAAGAACCGTGAGAACGCTATGCGTCAATTGCGTTCCATCCTTTACGATAAGGAGTTGCAGCATCGCATGGCCGAGCAGGCCAAGGTGGAGGCCGGAAAGAAAAAGATCGAGTGGGGTTCGCAGATCCGTAGTTACGTATTCGATGACCGTCGCGTAAAAGACCATCGTACGAACTACCAGACTTCCGACGTGAACGGTGTGATGGATGGAAAGATCGACGATTTCATCAAAGCATACTTGATGGAGTTCGCCGGAGAAGAAAGTGCGGAAAAATAAGTTTTTCCCTTTAACATTTGCATATCTCGATAATAAATCGTAATATTGCACCCGATTTCAGAGCCTAGCTCTGAACAGGTCCTATAGCTCAGTTGGTTAGAGCACCTGACTCATAATCAGGGAGTCCTTGGTTCAAGCCCAAGTGGGACCACGACGGATGATCGCTAAATAACGTAATATTAGTTATTTAGCGATTTTTTATTGTACCTGCATGAACTAAAAAAGAATATGAGTGTTTGAGGTCACAATTTGTGATCTCTTTAGAGAAACGCCGCCGCCCTCGTGAATATGGAATGAAAGGCTTGGTTGATCAGGCCCGGATCGATACGGGAGTGTGTAGGGAAGGGGATTTGATGGGAGTAAGCGAACGGGAAATCCAGTTCTTCCAATATCTTGCCGGACGCTTTTCCTAAAGCCTTGATCACCCCGCCAGTAGGCATAACGATATCTTTTTTCAATGAGATCGCCCGAATACGATCGCAAGTCCGTTGGAAGAACGACTCCCGGTAATCTCGTAACACATCCTCACGTACCATGGCCTTAAAGGCTTGCTCCAGAAAATCATTCTTGAACGAGGTGGGAAGCGTACGATTCTCCAAGAAATCATGCCGGAAGTAATGGCGTACCTTGGCGAACGCCTCCTTGTCCATGATATCACGGGCGTTGCCATCCATCTCACTGAAGATGGAGCCACCGCAAAACATGAATAAACGGGTGTCCGTAAACATCTTGTCCGGATTCGCTAATAACAAGACCTGCGAGAGTAACGCCCCGATGGAATAAGCGAATAAGTTGATGGACGTATCTTCCTTGAACAAAGGATGCTCGCCGTTCTTGATCTCATGAACCAATTGCCACATATTATAAACGGATTCTCTGCCCGAGGCGTAAAAGCGTAACGGGTTTTGGGATAGCCGGCTGCTGAGGGCCACGTTGGCGAAGGTGGAGTTCGTCACGTTCGCTACCTCCTCCTTGCGTTTGCTTACCCAAGGGAGGATCGCGCGGGGATTGGCCCATAATCCCGGGGTACGGTTCATATGGAAAGCGATCGGGAACAGGATGACCGGCTTACCGGTCGTATGGGTGAGGTATTCCGCCCATGTGAGGTATTTTTCCCAAGTCCGCTCGTTCAGGCCATGCAACAGGATAATCGCCTCATTATTCTTTTTACGTCCCGAGGGCGTGAATATGGCATACGAGAAAGATTTGTTCTCTTGGATACGATCGTCTGTCATCGGACAGAATCCGGTGGGGGTAAGTCCCTTCTGGAACTCGTCGATCTCGCTGGCGCCACGGGTCTGGGTGAAGCGAAACGGGATGATCTCCAGATGGCTCTCTTCCAATTCAGTCTTTTTGTCATAAGAGAAAAGACTGTTCAGTTGCTTAGTACGAAGTGAAATATCCATAATCCTCTGATTTTTTACTGCAAACAAACAATAGAAAAACATCTCTTCAAAATAAATGGTTTAAACAGGCTTTGTTGGGGACATAAAGTGTTATTTAGGGGTGAAATCTTTTATAGAGGGGTGAATTTCGTCTGGGAAAATGATTACATTTGTTCCAAAATAGAGGCAAAAAGATGGGAATGTGGGATCAAAAAATACCAAGTTACATATACGGTAAGCAGAATATCGTGAGGCTGATTCTGTGGACGGCCTTGTTTGCGTTGGTGTTTATCAACATCTACAAGCCGTTTAGCTCCACCTCTTGGTATAAGGTCTCGGAGTTTAAGTTCTTCGTATTCTCTAGCTTGATTATCTTGACGGGAGTATTGGTGGTTGTCTTGAGCCGTATTATTCTGTTCCATTGGGGGAAGCGGCATGCTATCACGGTCCGGACTTATGCGATCTGGATCGTGCTGGAGATATTCTTCATGTCGCTTTTCTATACGATTTATACGTTGGTACTGAATCCGGAACGAGAATATATGGAAGTTTTTAACGATTCGGCGGTGAATACCAGTCTGGTTTTATTGCTCCCTTATTCCGTGCTGCACCTGTATTTCTCTTATAAAGAGAAAGAGCGGCAATTGCGATTGTTGGAGGAGAACCAGACAGAAGCGGCGGTTCGGCAAAGCGTTTTCTCTTTCTATGACGAGAAGAACGAGTTGCGCCTTTCCGTGAAGCGAAGTAACCTGCTGGTTCCAGACCTATTCTTCCTAGCGGGCTATTTCAATTCGATATTATTTTCTTTTGCGTATTGCGAGGGGCTCATGTTGAATTGCTTGGAGAAGGCCCGGCTGAAATAGGATTGCGAGTTGAAACCAACCGCCTCGGCGATCTCGTAAATCCTCATATCGCCTTGAAGGATTAACTCGGCGGCTTTCTTTAGCCGGCTGATCTTGATCAACTCGTTGGGCGTTACGTTCGACAGGCCGTTGATTTTACGGTAAAGGGTCGGACGGCTTAGATTCATCAAGTCCGCTATCATGTCCACGTCTAGGTTCACGTCGTTTATATGGCTGTCGATGATATCGTTCAGTTTCTTCAAGAACTTCTCGTCCGCCTTCGTGTAAGCCATGGATTTGATATTGGCAATCGGCGAGTTGAAATAATAGGCACGCATATTGCTCCGGTTGTTCAGCAGGTTCGTCACTTGGGTAAGCAATAGATCCATGGAGAAAGGTTTGTCGATGTAAGCGTCCGCCCCCAGCTCAAGCCCTTCCATGCGAGATTGCAAGGTGTTCTTAGCCGTTAGGAGGATGATCGGGATATGGCTGAACTCCAGATTAGTCTTTATCTTTTTCAATAAGGTGAAACCATCCATGACAGGCATCATGATATCGCTGATGATTAATTGGATGCCATATTCCTGAAGACGGGCAATCGCCTCCTCGCCATTACCGGCGGTGACAACATTGTAATGGACATTGATCTCTTGACCGATGAAATGGAGCATTTCGGTGTTATCTTCCACCACGAGAACCGTCGGGCGGGATTCTTGGGTGACATATTTCCGCTCGCTGGCAGGGTTGGTCAGGACCTCTGCTTTCTCTTCCTCTAGTTTTAATGAGTTCGGTTGGTTCACCGGCAAACGTAATCTAAAGATGATAAGCCCGGCCGGAGATTTCTCCAACGTCAACGATCCCTCGTGCATCTCCGCTAAAGAACGGGCCAAGGGTAGTCCGAGCCCGGTCCCGGATTTATGGATAGAGGAGTCATCCCGGTAGAAAGGCTCGAAGATCTTTTCTTTTATCTCCTCCGAGATGGGCTTTCCATCGTTCATGATATCGATCGTGAATCGCTCGCCATCTTGCGCCTCGAACCGGACGATGATCTTGCTTCTTGCGTATTTAATAGCGTTCGATAGGAGGTTGCTGAGTATCTTCGTGCAAGCCTCCTTATCGATAAAGGCGTAGAAAGATTTCACGTTACACTCGATAATCATTTGCAATGCCTCCTGCTCCGCCGTGTCGTGGAAACGCTCAAAGGTCTCTTGCATCAATGCGATGATGTCCGTATGTATGAAGTTTAGTTTATATCCCTCGATTTCCGTCTTCCTGAAATCCAGTAGTTGATTCACCAGATCCAGTAGCCGGTTCGCGTTTTTATCCACAATTGTCAGATAATTCTTTGCGCTGGGAGATAGCTTGATGTCCCGTGTTACTTTCTCCAGAGGACTTTTAATTAAAGTCAGGGGCGTACGTATCTCATGAGCGATATTGATGAAGAAATCAATCTTAGCTTGATAAAGCTCCTTCTCCTTTTCATTCTCGAACTCCTGCATTTTCTGCTGTATATTGGCCTTATTATGCCGGGAAATGATAAAGATCAGCAACACTACGCATCCGATAGCGATAATCCCATATAGGATTAACGCCTTGGTAGAGAGCCACCATGGGGGAAGGATCGTAATCTGGAACATCGCCGGCTCATCATTCCAAATACCGGACAGGTTCGCCGCCTTCACCTTGAACGTATAATTACCGGGCGGTAGTTTCGTGAAATAAACCCGGTTCTCGCCCACCACATGATACCATTTGGAACTTAACCCTTCCATGCAATAGGCGTATTGGGTGAGGTTGGGGGCTTGGTAGCTTAATGATGTGTAGTCGATGTAGAATGCGGACTGATTATGTTCTAAGGTGATCCCTTTTTTAAAAGTGATAGCCTCTTGGTGTAAGAAGTTATGATCTGGATCATTATAATTAATCTGTGATATATATACTTTCGGTTGAATGGAAAATTCTTGGATACTATTAGGTTGGAAGCTAATCATCCCCTTTAGTGTCCCAAAATATAATTTGTCATTATCTGTTTTTAAAGAAGAGTTATAATTGAATTGATTTGAAGTTAATCCATGTTCTTTTTTGAAGACTTTTATTTTATGGTTTTTAGGGTTGAGTCTTGCGAGGCCGTTAGCCGTACTGATCCACATGTTTCCTTTTTTATCTTCTTCAATACGGTAAATTACATTGCTAGGTAAGCCATCTTGCATATCGTATTTGGTCGTTTGTTGAGTACTACGGTCATAAATTTTGATTCCGTCACCAGTTGCGAACCATAAGTTGTTCTTACGATCTTCATAAATATTGTTTATTGTTCGGCTTGTATTTACTGTATCTAATTTAAATTCTCCGTGTTGGGAAGTAGCAGGATTATAATAATATAGTCCTTTACTCGATGTTCCAGCCCATATTACTCCATCATGATCTTCAAAAAGAGTTTGTATCCTACAATTATTAGGAAATTGGCTTAATTGCTCAAAAATGTCTTTTTGAGAATTATATTGATAGACACCAAGAGCGGTAGCTACCAGCAAATCATTGTTTTGGAGTTTATAAAGGTATACGATGATGTCGTTTTTGTTTGCATAAGGATTTACGGAAATCGTGTAATGTTTGATTATTTTCTCAGTACGGATATCCATTAAATCAATACCATTAGCGTGTGTCCCTATCCATAGGTGATTATCTATAGACGCTAATCCATGTATACAATTTTGTGAAAGGCCTTTCATGTCATTAAAAGATGTATATGAATGGTCCTTCATGTTTAGCTTATTCAATCCAGCGTCTTCTGTGCCAATCCATAGATTATTATTTTTGTCTATGCAAATATCGTGTATAATATCTCCATTGAGCGTTCTTTGTCCAGGAATATTATAGTGCCTTTTGAATTTTGAATAAGGAGGAGAGTAGCTGATACCGCCATTATCAGTACAAACCCAGATACCTCCTTCTTGATCTTTGTAGAGTTCTTTGATAGCATTGCTGGATAATGAATAGAGGTCACTTTTATTTTGCTGGATAGACATTATCGTATCATTTTGAATATCATATAAATATATGCCATTAAAAGTGCCAATCCATACTTTCTCCTTTGTCATACGAATGATATTTCTAGTATAAAGTGGAGATTTTTTTTGTTGAGGTAAAATATCTTTATATGTTTTTGTCTGTATATCGATTCGTTTTATACCATTATCTTTAGTTCCAATTAATAATATATTATCTAAAGGAGAGGCCCATATTGCTGTCATATCATCGATAGGATGATTTTTATCTAGATTCTTGATATCTAAGGCTATGAATTCATTTTTGTCATCATCTAGGAAAACGACATTACCATTCGCTGTTGTTGCCCAAATTTGGTCTTGAGGAGTTATATAAAAGGAGGTAATAGGATCACTTCCTTTATACATATAATTAAGATGCATACCTTGACTTTCATTGTATTTTACGAGTGAGTACCCATTAAGAATCATCCAGAGATTTCCTTGCTGGTCAAATTGTAGTGAATAACAGTTGATTCCTTTGGTGAAATCAATGAGTGTGAAGGAATCTGTTTGATAGTCATATTTTTGTAGCCCAAGGTTGGTACTTACCCAAATTTGTCCGGTGGGACTTTTCGCTAAGTCAAGAATATAACTGCTCATTAAAGAGCCTTTTTCTGAAGAGTAGCTCTTGAATGTATAGAATTTTTTGCTGTCAAATCTATTGAGCCCATCTCTGGTACCAAACCACATAAAGCCATAGTCGTCTTGTACGCAACATGTGACATGATTATTACTTAATCCGTCTTCCATGTCATAGGACTTAAAGTAGAATGGGGTTGCATTCAGTTCTACTAAGAAGAATAAGCATAATAGCACAATTTGAAATTTCATGAGTTGTTGATGTTTTCCATGTTTCGTTTGCAAGATATCAACTTTTTTGATTTTTGCTTTTGTAAATTAGTTTCATTCTTTTTCATATAGTCTCAATATTGATTTTCAGATTCCAATTTCTTCTAATTCTAGTTGGTTTATAGGTGTGTTGATACGAAAAGTAACAATTTTGATATGATTGAATGGTTTGTTTTTCAATATCAATGATACATTTGCGACAAGTTCTTTAATGAGATAAGACTAGTAACGTTAAATTAATACTATGTTAATATGAAGAAAGTAATTGTTTTAATCAGTTTTTTATGTGGAGCGTTCTTTGTAAGTGCTCAACAAGGTAATCAACAACAAAGGCAGCAAGAGCGGTGGAAACCGGAAAGTACAGAATGGTATCATCCTGTACCTCCAAAAGTAACCCCTGGAGTTGGAACAAGTGCTCCTTCTGATGCAATCATCCTGTTTGATGGAAAAGATCTTACAAAATGGGAAGCTGCTGGGAAGGATGGTGGATCTGCAAAATGGGCTATAAAGGATGGGACGATGGTTGTAGTTCCCGGTTCTGGCTCTATCCGTACAAAAGAGTATTTTGGTGATTGCCAATTACACATAGAGTTTAAGACCCCGATACCAGGTAAAGATAATACTTTACAAATGAAAGGAAATAGTGGCATTATGCTACAAAGTCGTTATGAGGTACAAGTCCTAGATTGTGAGGATAATCCTACTTACGTAAATGGCTGGGTTGGTAGTGTTTATAAGCAAAGTGCTCCTTTAGCAAATGCTTTTACAAAGACGAATGAATGGCAAGTTTATGATATATATTGGAAAGCTCCTCGTTTTGGAACAAATGATGAGTTGGAATCTCCTGCGATGATAACAGTCGTCCTGAATGGGATTGTTGTTCAGAATAATTATGTGCTGAAAGGGAATACCCCATATACAGGGTTACCTAAATATGTAGCTCATGGCCGTATGCCTTTAAGTTTACAAGACCATGGGGTAGAAGTTGCTTTCCGAAATATTTGGATTAGAGATTTGTAGAAAGAAGTTTAACCTTAAAGAATGATAACTTATGACTACACGTAGAAATTTCTTGAAAAATACAACAATGCTGGCGGCAGGTTTAGGAGTATCTCCTCTTTTGTCTTCGTCACCCTTACGATCTTATCAGAAAGAAGAGGTCATAAATGGAAAAGTAAGAATTGCCGTGATTGGAGTTGGAATGGGATGTCGAGATTTGCAAGGAGCGTTGACTGATAATCCATGGGTACATTGTGTCGGTATGTGTGATGTGAATAAAGTCAGACTTGAAGAGCAGCTTGCACGTTTTAAGAAAGATTTTCCAGAACAGACGGTTTCTATAAAAGCTTATACTGATTTTCGGGAGGTACTGGCCAATAAAGAAATTGATGGGGTTATTATTGCCACGCCCGACCATTGGCATCCTTATATTTTTGCAGAAGCCTTGAAGGCGGGAAAAGCTATTTATGTAGAGAAACCTGTTGGTAATTCAATTTCTGAGTGCAATGCGATGATGGACTTTCAGAAAAAGTATAAAGGTGTTGTGACAACGGGATTATGGCAAACAAGCCAACGCTATTTCAGGGCTGCGAATGAAATATTAAAATCTGGTGTGCTAGGGGATGTTTATAAGGTACAATTATGGCTTTGCCAATCTACAAATCCTCGTCCTTCTGTTGAGGATTCAGAGGCACCATCCACTTTGGACTATGATATGTGGTTAGGACCGGCTCCGGAACGTCCTTTTAATAATTCCCGTTTTCGTGGTTGGCGTGGTTTTTGGGATTATGGTGGTGGCCAACAGACTGATTGGGGGGTGCATTGGATTGATTCTGCTTTTGACGGATTAAAAGCATTAGGCCTATGTGATAGGGAATACCCTGATGCGGTCTTTTCTACTGCATATAAAGATCCGGCATCGTTTAATGAAACTCCAAGTTGCCAAACAAGTATTTTCCAATATAAGAATTTCCATATTGAATGGGCTCAACAAGTTGCTTACCTTTATAATCGGAATCAAGGGGTCGCTTGGGTCGGAAGTAAAGCCACTCTGGTATGTAATCGTGAAGGCTATGAGTTGATACCGGAGAAAACCCGTGATGGTATCCTTTTGGCCGATAGAGCCCAATTGGTTGGTAAATTTGAAGATGGGGGAGTAGAGGCTCATGCGACGAATTGGTGTAAATGTATTTTGAATAAATCGATTGAGACAAATAGTCCGATAGAAAAGGGGGCTTTTGCTACAATATTGGCTCATATGGCCAATATCTCGTATCGGACAGGAACTCGTGTGGTATACGATCCTCAAACAAGGAAATTTGTGGACAATCCTAAAGCAGATGCATACTTGAACAAAACATATAGAAGCCCTTGGCAATTTCCGAATATAAAATGAATGAAATTATGAAAAGACTATTATTGTTTACCATTTGCTTGTTGTGCGCCAGTTCTGTATATGCTATTGATATTTCACGGTTAGAACCTGCTTGCTGGTGGGTAGGGATGAAAAATCCGGAATTACAGATTATGGTATATGGCAAGAATATCGCAAGCTCTCAAGTTTATATTGATTATCCGGGGGTAAGAGTCAAGGAAATTGTTGGAGTCGAGAACCCTAATTACTTGTTCCTTTATTTGGATATCTCCAGAGATGCCTCTCCCGGTACAATGAATTTGATATTTCAAAAAGGGAAAGAGAAAGAAATCCGGGCCTTTGAGTTAAAGGAAAGAAATAAAAAGGTTGGAGCTGCTGGATTTTCACCTGCGGATGTGATGTACTTGATTACTCCAGATCGTTTTGCAAATGCGGATCCATCTAATGACAATCTAGATGATGTGAAAATAGATCGTTCGAGAGGGGGAGCTCGCCATGGAGGTGATTTACGTGGTATTATTAATAAATTGGATTATATCCGTGATTTAGGCTTTACGACAATTTGGTTAAATCCTGTATTGGAAAATAGGATGCCGGGAGGTTCTTATCACGGATACGCTATTACTGATTTTTATCAGGTAGATCCTCGTTTTGGAACGAATGAAGAATATTGTGAATTGATAGATAAGGCCCACGAAAAAGGAATGAAAGTCGTGATGGATATGATTTTTAATCATTGCGGAAGCTCTCATTGGTGGTTAAAAGATTTTCCTTCCTCGGATTGGCTGAATAATCAAGACAACTTTGTTCAAACAAATCATTTTAAATGGACTCTTATGGATGTTCACGCTCCTCAGTCGGAGAGAGAGATCTTGGTAAATGGTTGGTTTGGTAGAGGTATGCCAGATTTAAATCAGAAAAATAGGCACTTAGCCCGATATTTGATTCAAAATAGCATTTGGTGGATTGAATACTCACGGATTGATGGTATCCGTCAAGATACACATCCATATGCAGATTATGATTTTATGGCAACTTGGTGTAAGGAGGTGGAAAATGAATATCCGGATTTCAATATTGTGGGAGAAGCTTGGTATCCAAGAGGGACTGCTTCGGCTTGGTGGCAAAGAGATTCTAAAATGAATGAATCTAATAGTAACTTAAAGACAGTGATGGATTTTGATTTGACCTTTACTTGCCAAAAAGCGTTTGGAGATGCATGTTCTAGCCGTGAAGGATTCGAAGCAGGGTTATTTAAAATTTATGAAGTTATCGCACAGGATTTTTTATTCCCGGATCCTAATAATGTACTAGTCTTTTTGGATAATCATGATTTAGGACGCTTTATGCAGAAAGGAGAATCTGATTTAAGAAGGTATAAACAGGCTATTGCTTTTTTATTAACAACTCGAGGGATTCCTCAGATTTATTATGGGACAGAGATTTTAATGTCTGGGACAAAAGCAGAAGGAGATGGTATTATCCGCACTGATTTTCCCGGAGGTTGGGCAGGAGATCCAAAAGATGCTTTCACTCGTGAGGGACGTACGGATTTGCAGAATCAAGCTTGGGATTATATGAGAAAATTATTGAATTGGAGACAGCGATGTGATGCTGTTAAAGAAGGTAAGTTGATTCATTATACTCCTGATAAATCGGGTTGTTACGTATATGCTAGGGTAAAGGATAATAAAACGGTACTTGTTTTAATGAATGGAACAGATCAAAACCAGACATTAGATATGAATCGTTTTCATGAAGTCGTAAAAGATTATAGATCTGGGAAAGATATTATAACAGATACGATCGTTGCGATAGACACGGCGGTTCATATTCCGGCTCGTGGTGTTTATATTTTAGAACTTGTCTAACTTTAAATTTAATATGTCATGAGATGTAAAAGTATTAGTGAATTTATTATGTGCTTTATGCTTTCTTTGTTTTCATTGACAGCGTTTGCGCAAATCAAGATCACAGGAACTGCTTCTGATGCGGAGACAGGAGAGCCTTTATCTTTTATCACCATACAGGTTAAAGGTACCACTGCGGGTACTACTTCCGATATGGATGGAAATTATTCAATTGAGGTACCTAATAGAGATGCCATTTTAGTGTATTCTTATATTGGTTATCGTTCCCAAGAGATAAAGGTCGGAAATCAGACTCATATTAATGTTCGTCTATCGGAAGATGTGGAAACATTAGATGAAGTGGTCGTTGTTGGCTATGGAGTTCAGAATAAGAGAGATGTGACAGGATCGATCGCTAAAGTTGGAAGTGAGGAACTAATGTCTGTTCCAACAAGCTCTTTCGATGCCGCTTTACAAGGGCGTGCCGCTGGTGTACAAGTAACCCAAACATCGGGTTTGGCTGGCTCTGGTGCAGCCATTCGAGTGAGAGGTATCGCTTCTATTACCGCTGGAGGTGATCCATTGATTGTTGTTGATGGAATACCCATCATGCAAAATGCCGGAGATCGAGTGGGTGCAGCACAAGATAATCCAATGTCATCTATAAATGCGAATGATATTGAAAGTATTGATATATTGAAAGATGCCTCGGCAACGGCTATTTATGGATCCAGAGGTGCGAACGGTGTTGTCTTAATAACAACTAAACGTGGTAAATCAGGAAAACCTCAAATAAATTTTAGTTCTAAAGTTGCATTTTCAACAACTAATAGGAAAGTTGATATGTTGGAAACTAAAGATTATCTGGATATTTATAAAGAAGCATTGGAAAATGATTATAAGTTTAATCCCTCTGGTGCGACAGATCCTTCTACTGTATCATCATATCCCGGTGGTTATTCAGAAGAACAAGCTTTATTAAATAATACGGATTGGCAAGATCTTATTACGAGAACAGGAATTTCTACCTACAATGATTTATCGGTATCGTGGGGTAATAAGAAAATACAGACTTATTTAGGGGTTTCTAATGTAGAAGAGAATTCATATTTGGTGAATGATCATTTCGGAAGGACGAGCGTACGCCTTAATATTGATTATAAGCCTATAAACATTTTAAAAATAGGTGGAAATTTTAGTTTCTCTCACACGGATCATCGACCCACTCCTTCAAGTTGGGATGGTGGTTGGGGACGTGCCATAAGTACGGCTTTGCCTTATTTCCCAGCCTATAATTCGGATGGTAGTTATTATGTTTTTCCTAAATCAACAAATCCGGTGACGGAGGCAAATGAGAAAAGACGTAGAATATTTACCCAACGTACAATGGCAAGTTTATATGCTGACTTACAGATAATCAAAGGATTGTCATTGCGGCTAGAAGGTAATATAGATTATCGAGATAATGAGTCTAATTATTTACGAACGAAAGAATTATCAACAAAACCGAATAGTAATGTGACAAATCGTTATGAGACAAATTGGAATGCGAAAGCACTCTTGAATTATAGCTTGTCGATTAATGAAAAACATCGTTTTCATTTCTTGTTGGGAACAGAAGCATTGAAATCTACACGAGTATCGAATTATACGAATGTCGTATTTGAGCAAGGAAAAGAAGATTGGTTATTTAATAATCCGGCTTATGATGAAACGAATAAGACTTTTACGAGCTATCCTAATCAAGATTTCTCATTTATATCCTTTTTCGGACGTATAAATTATACATTTAAAGACCGTTATATGTTCACTGGTACTTTCCGTAGAGATGGTTCGTCACGATTTGGGGAGAATAATAAATTTGGTAATTTCCCTGCGGCTTCTATTGGTTGGATGATCACGGAAGAGGACTTTTTAAAAGATAACGAGGTTGTAAGCTTGTTGAAATTGAAAACAGGTTTTGGTATTACTGGTAATGCGGAAATTCCTAACTATGCGCAATGGGGGGCAGTTAGCGTGAATACGAATCAATTGTATGTAGGGGATAATTATTGGTATATCAATTCTTTGAAAAACCCAGATTTGAAGTGGGAAACAACCTCTACTTTTGATGTAGGTTTGGAGTATGGTTTCTTAAAAAATCGGATTTCAGGTGAAATCGGATTTTATAATAAGAATTCCAAAGATCTATTTTTGAATGTAAGTGTTCCAGCATCTGTGGGATATACGGCATTCTTGGCAAATATCGGAAAAGTCAGAAATACGGGTGTGGAGTTTAATATTAAATCCGTGAATATTACAAATAGAGATTTTACATGGACTACTGATTTTAATATCAGCTATAATAAGAATAAGGTTTTGGATGTTGGTAATGCAGGACCAGACGCATTAAGTGGAGAAGGTGATACACGTGTGTTAGTAGGACAGCCTATTGGCGTAAACTATTTGGTTAAGGTTCTACGTGTTGATCCTCAGGATGGTATGCCTGTTTATGAAATGCTTGATGAGAATAAGAAACCGGTTGGTGAAACTAAAGAATATAATGCGGATAGAGATCGTCAGCCTGTAGGCCATCCTTATTCCGATTTTGTAGGAGGTTTGAATAATACGTTTACATATAAGAACTGGGATTTCGGTTTTATGTTTACATTCCAAATAGGCGGCAATATTTATGACGATGGTGAGAAATTTCAGATGAATAATGTTGGCACTTGGAATCTGAAAAGTAATGTTCTTGATAGATGGCAGAAACCTGGTGATGTGACAGATGTACCTCGGGTAAGTTTAGGAAAAAGTGGCATTGAACTGGCGAGAAATACAACTGAATATCTACATGATGCAGGATTCTTACGTTTAAAAAATGTAAATGTGGGTTATACTTTCAAAGGTATTAGAATCAAGAAGTTTAATATAAGGGATATTCGATTATATGCTCAAGCAACTAATTTATTGACTTTATTTAGTGAATACTATAATAAATATAGTGGTGAGCCTGAGATTATGCGTGATGTCGATTCAGCTCAGAAGAGGAATTTGAGTTTGAATGTGACTTATTTAACACCTCCTCAAGCTCGTACATATACTATCGGATTAAGTGTTAACTTTTAAATGAATAAGATTATGAAAGTAAAATATATAGCAGCAATATTACTCAGTACCCAATTAGTCTATACGGCATGTGATGACATGGGATTTCTACAAATAAAACCAGATAGTTTAGAACTGACAGATGATCGTATTAAGACGGTAGATGATTTGGAGAATTTATTGTTGGGTGCTTATAATGGAATACGTTCTTCGGGCTTTTGGGGAGGCCGGACGTTGCGTGGTTTTGATGTGATCGCAGATGATGGTGTGGCAGATGTGGCTACTTTTGAATGGGTTCAGATGAGTGCTCATACAATGAATTTGGTAAATGCGGTTGGACGTGATACCTGGACTGCGACATATAATGCCATAAATATGGCGAATCAAGTTGCGTTTAGCGATTTAGGGGAAAGTATCTTGGCGAGTGATCCTCAGAAAGAAGCTCAATTTAAGGCTGAGGCATCTTTTATTCGTGCATTAGGATATTTTCATTTAGTAAGAGCCTTTGGTCTTCCTTATGCAGAGGAGACTAAGGATATCGCAGAGATGGGAGTTCCCCTTCGTTTAAGGGGGGTGATGGATCGTGCTACCGCATTTGAGGTCGTACAACGTTCAACGGTCTCTGAAGTTTATTCTCAAATAATCTCAGATTTGGAATATGCGATCGGGAATTTACCTGGAGAGAACAAAGTAGAGTCTGGTAGAGCGACTGTTGATGGCGCAAAAGCGTTATTGGCAAAAGTGTATTTTTATAAACATGATTTTGGCAATGCGGCTAAATATGCGGAACAAGTTATTAATACTCAGAAGTATGATCTTGATGAGGATTTGACTGCTAAATTCGGTAGAGCGGAAAAAAAGACTGTTACGCAAGAAATTGTAGCGATGATACCTTCTGCGTCATTGATTGAGGATTCTTGGGGTGGTTTAAGAGATTATCGTACGAATGGATTGGCTTTACCCACAAGCAGGCCGTCTAATGAGTTGATTGCTGCTTATGACCAACAAAATGATAATCGTTTTAAAACGTTTTTTAAAAATATAGACGGTTCATGGTATACTCTGAAGTTTGATTATGAGTATATGGATGGTATTATTATTGGATATAATGAGTTGTTACTACTTTATGCCGAGTCTTTAGCTGAATCGAATGGAAATATGAATCAAGCTTTGAATGCTTTGCAAAAAATAGAAAAAAGGGCTTATGGCAAAGCTAATACTACAACTACGGATAGGGCTTCTTTTATTAAAGCAGTACAGAAGGAACGTCGTTTGGAAATAGCTTTACAAGGTGAGAGATTATTTGAATTGAAGCGTATCAAACAGTCGGTTCGTGGTGAAGCTTGGGATTCTCATAAAGTGATGTTTCAGATTCCGGATGTTGAGCAGAATGGTAATCCTGATGTTAATATGAATTAACTTGGCTGTTTAAAAAGGGTGAGTTTGGCTCACCCTTTATTTGCTTTTACATCTAAATGATTATAGCTATGATTAGAAAAATAATAATATTTACTTCATTTCTGTTATTTGTACTTGGGACAGTGGCTGCTCAAACGATAAATAAGGTAGAGCCGTTGTTTTGGTGGGCAGGAATGAGAAATCCAGAATTACAGTTGATGGTATATGGGGATCATATTTCTGAATATCATCCTGTTATAAATGAACCTGGTGTTTATTTAAAAAGTTGTGTAACGGTAGATAGTCCCAATTATTTAATATTATATTTAGATTTATCACAAGCTCATTCTGGAACATTTGATATAACTTTTGTGAATGGGGAAAAGAAGTTCGTATATGCTTACGAGCTGAAAGAGCGCAAGGAGAGTACAGATGATATACAAGGATATGATTCTTCGGATGTGTTGTATTTAATTATGCCGGACCGTTTTGCTAATGGTGACCAATCGAATGATCAGATTTCTATGTCAACGGAATATGTGATGGATCGTAGTAAGCCTGGGGCTCGACATGGAGGTGATTTGAAGGGGATCGAAGATCATTTGGATTATTTTGTGGACCTTGGGGTAACAGCTATATGGTTAAATCCCGTGTTGGAGAATGATGGGAAAGGAGGTTCTTATCATGGCTATTTCTCAACGGATATGTTTCATGTGGATAGGCGTCTAGGATCAAATGAAGATTACCTTCGATTGATAAATAAAGCGCATCAAAAGGGATTACGGGTTGTTATGGATATGATTTTTAATCATATTGGAGCAAATCATCCTTGGGTGCTAGATGTGCCATCTAAGGATTGGTTTAATGTAAGTCCTTCTAAAAGGGGGAATCATGCTAAGGCTATTTTCTATGACAATTATGCATCAACTTATGATTCTGAAGTAATGAAATATGCAGGATTTGGAATAGATTTGAATCAAGCAAATCCTCATGTTGGTAAATATCTTATTCAGAATTCTATATGGTGGATTGAGTATGCTCGGATTGATGCGATTAGGCAAGATACATATCCATATTCCGATTTTGATATGATGCGTGAGTGGAATATCCAAATCATGAATGAATATCCTCAGTTTAATATAGTTGGTGAGATTTGGACTAATTATACGATTGGTACGGCTTGGTGGCAAAAAGGGTGTAAACTTAATTTTGGAAAAGATACGGAACTGAAGTCTGTGATGGATTTTACTCTGATGAGTATTGCAAGTGATATCTTTAATGACAAGTCTTCACCGGAAGGGCGATTAGATAAAATCTATGATCATTTGTGTTATGATTTCGTGTATCCAGATATTAAAAATGTTTTGCGTTTTTTAGATAATCACGATACTGATAGGTTTTTACGTTCGGAGCCTAAAGACTTAGATGGTTATAAACAAGGGGTTGCCTTTTTATTAACAATCCCTGGCACTCCTCAATTATATTATGGACATGAATTGTTAATGTCTGGGACGAAAAGTCGCCCGGGTGGGGATGGGAATATACGTTTAGATGTTCCAGGAGGGTGGCCTGGAGATTCTCAGAATTGGTTTACGAGGGAAGGACGTTCCGACCTACAGAATAAGGCTTGGGATTATTTACAGACTTTATTGAAGTGGAGGAAGGGCAATAAGATCATTTCCGAAGGTAATATGAAACATTATATGCCACAATTAGGAGTGTATGTATATGAGCGTTATCTAGAGGGTAAAAGTGTCATGGTCATTATTAATGGAGCTAATCATGAAGTTGATCTTCCACTTGCCCGTTATAAGGAATCTTTAAAAGAGGGAATAGAAGGAAAGGATATAATAACGAAACGAACGATCTTATTTAAGGACAGCTTGAAGCTGGCATCTAAAGAGGTATTGGTCGTTGAGATGAATTAAGAGATTATGAAAATAAACAGACGACAATTCGTAAGAAACTTAGGATTGGGCACAGCCTCGTTGAGTATGGGAAGTTTGATATCGACTTCTTCTTGTGCCCCTTCTGGGGATTCCCGTGATAAAAGAGGGAAAGTGAGTGATGACGATCAATTCCTATTTATCGGTGACGATATCGCCATCGCCCAGACAGAGTATGGGAAGGTGCAGGGATATCTGCTGAATCATGTATATACGTTCTTGGGAGTTCCTTATGGGGCTGATACGTCGGGAAAAAATCGCTTTATGCCTCCCCAAAAGCCAGAGCCGTGGACAGATGTGAGACCGGCGGTTTTTTATGGGAATACGGCGCCGCAACGTATGGAGAACCGGTGGCCCAATAATTACGGAACTTTTGCCGATCATTGGAACTACTGGGATGTGAGTGAGGATTGCTTATATTTAAATGTATGGACACCGGGCATTGCGGATGGTAAGAAACGTCCCGTATTGGTGTGGCTGCATGGCGGTGGTTTTACAAATGGTAGTGGGATCGAGCAGGATGGATATCATGGAGAGAATATAAGCCGGGAAGGAGATATCGTATTCTGTTCCATTAATCATCGGTTGGGGCCGATTGGCTTCTCTGACTTATCTGGTGTTGGTGGAGAAGCGTATAAGGATTCCGGAAACGTGGGGATGTTAGATATTATTGCCGCCTTGCGATGGGTACATGATAATATCGCCAATTTCGGTGGAGATCCCGGGAACGTAACGGTTATGGGACAATCCGGAGGAGGTTCTAAGGTCTGTACGGTAGCCGCTATGCCGGCGGCAAAAGGTTTGGTCCATAGAGCCGTGGCTTTAAGTGGATCTACGGTAGGAGCTTCCGATCAGGTGATGACCCGGAAGGTGGGAGAATATATTTTGAGAGAAGCGGGGCTGACCGCTTCCCAACTGGATAAATTGCAAAGAATACCTTGGCGGGAATATTTGGATATAGCGGATAGGGCTTGTAAAAAGTGCTGGGAAGATCAAGGGATTAGCATGAGACGGACTTTTGGTCCTGTTGCTGATGACCGGAATATTCCGGCCGGTGTATTCTACTCCGGTGAGAGCCATTTGGAGTCTCCTGTCGTGCCGATGATATTCTGTACGACTTTCCATGAATGGAACCCGAACAGGGCGGATGCGGCTTTGGAAAAAATCACTCAAGACGGTGTGATCGAGAAACTGAGAAGTCAATATGGTGATAAAGCGGAATCGATCGTGAAGGCTTTCGCCAAGAATTTCCCGGATAAGACTCCGATGGAGCTTTGGGCGATGATTTTGTCTTCCCGTCAACGAGTGGTTGAGGCGGCTAACGCAAAATTAAAGCAAGGCCAGCCTGTGTATGTAGCTTGGTTTGGCTGGTGTCCGCCCTTGTTTAATAACCGTATGCGTGCGTTCCATTGCTCGGATATCTGTTTCTGGTTTAAAAATACGGATCGGATGTTTACTCATACGGGTGGAGGTAAGGTACCTCGTGCGTTGTCAGATAAGATGTCTGGCGCTTTGTTGAATTTCATGCGGACAGGAGATCCGAACGGAGGAGAGTTACCCGCTTGGCCGAAATACACGGAAGAAAATGGAGAGGTGATGATCTTGAATAATACGTGTGAGGCTCGGAATGATCCGGATCGGGAGGCCCGTAAATCTTTGGAGGTTTAATTTAAAACGAGAGTGTTATGCTTGAGAAAAAGATTTCAAGACGTAATATGCTTCGGACTACCGGTTTGGCGGTTTTGGGCAGTACGTTCGCAGGCTTGGCTTCTTGCGCTCCGAAGAAAAAAGAGGAGCCATCACCCGAAGCATCCTCTTCGAAACGTCCTTTCCGTGTCTGTCTCAATGTCTCTACGATAGCGGGTTATAAACTTCCTGTTCAAAAACAGATTGATTTATGTGCCGAGGCTGGTTTTGAGGGAATTGAGTTATGGACCCGTGATGTGGATGCGTTCGTAAAGCAAGGGGGAACTTATGAGACACTCAGGCGTCAGCTGGAAGGCTCCGGACTTTTATTGGAGAATATGATCGGTTTTGCCTCGTGGTTTGCCGATGATCTTTCGAAACGGAAGGAAGGGCTAAACCAAATGCGGCATGATATGGAGATGGTAGCGGGATTGGGCGGTAAATTTATCGCCGCTCCTGCTCAAGGAGTTACTCAACTGGATCGTACACGGTTGCCGGAGTATTCCGAACGCTATCGGGCGATACTGGATTTAGGGGATGAGATGGGTGTCACTCCGATATTGGAACTATGGGGAGCCGGGATTCTGAATCAATTATCGGATACCATGGCGATAGCGATCGCCTCCGGACATTCGCGGGCTTCTGTCTTATTGGATTTCTACCATTTGTACAGAGGAGGAAATAGTTTTGATAGTTTACGCTTGATAAATGGGAAGATCCTTCCGGTTTTTCATATCAACGATTATCCGGAGTTGCCTCCTCGTACGGAGTTGAGAGATTCGGATCGGGTGTTTCCGGGAGATGGTATTTGCCCGTTTAATAAGGTACTTCCTTTGCTATACGACTCCGGTTTCCGGGGTGGGTTATCCGTAGAGCTTTTTAATAAGGGATATTGGGAAACCATGGATGTAAAGGAGGTCTTAAAGAAGAGTTTTGAGAAAACCACACAGGTAATCAATAGTTCGATGGGATAAAAGTTTGTTGGGATTTAGGAAAGGGACTGCTTCGAGGTGTTTTACCTTCGAGGCGGTCCCTTCTGTTTTTATAGTATCTTCTCTTAAAAATCAATTATTTTATAATCCGCTGTGATATAAAAAGTAGTATATTTGCGTACATCCAAAATAAACAGTTGTTTTGCGGAGGGTTATAGGGGTTGTTATCATCGGAAAAGCCGGTAATAAAAGATATACATTATAATGAACTTACTTCAGAGATATGTGAGTCATGGTATAGCTATAGGTTTGTTAGTATTTATAATGCTAGCGTTTAATTTGTCTGTGTTAGCGCGGACAAGTGAAAAACGTGTACTTAGGGTTGCCTTTCCGCAGGTAGATGGCATGAGTTGGACGGCCGAAGATGGTACTCATCATGGTATGCTCGTAGACTATCTCAATGAGATCGCCAAATATACCGGTTGGGAATACGAGTACATAGATACGAAGGGACCGGCTATGTTGAATGAATTTGTTGAGGGTAAGTACGAGTTGATGGGTGGAAACTATTATATACCCGCTTTAGAGAAATATTATGCTTATCCGAACTATAATATGGGATATAGCCGTTCATTATTACTTGCCCGATCTGATGATCGCTCTATCCATAGTTATGATTTGGAGAGTATGAATGGTAAAACCATCGGTGTGTATGAGAATGCAAGGGAAAACATTCGCCGTCTCAGAGAGTTTATGGCTATCAACGGATTGTATTGTAATATCCGATATTACAAACAGGAAGATATGGTGGGGAAAATCGGGTTATATCCCTATATGGCTAAAGGTGAGATCGATTTGTTACTAAATAATGTTGCCCATATTAGCGATTCTGTCCGTGTAGTCGTGGCATATGACTCTCAGCCTTATTATATCGTGACCAATCCGGGTAATAAAGAAGTCTTGGATGGTTTGAATATGGCTTTGGAACGGATATTGGATGCCAATCCTAATTTTGCGGCGGAACGTTATGCCGTTAATTTCCCAGACCGGCTCGTAAACATCCAACTGAGCGACCGGGATCTGGAGTATGTCAATGAGAGGAAAACGATCACGGTAGCCGTACCTGAGAATTGGTATCCTTTGTATTGTAAAGAAACGCCGCTGAAGAACCATACGGGTATCATGGCGGATGTACTGGATGAGATTAAAAGTTTCACAGGGCTACGATTCTCGTATGTATATGCGAAAAATTATGCTGATGCGATCCGTTTGATACAGCAAGGGGATGCCGATATCTTAGGTTTTTTCTTGGGAGATGAGAACGATGCGGCCCAGCTAGGACTTGCGCTTTCAGCCTCTTATGTGAGTGCTAACAATATCATAGTGCGCAATAAAGCATGTAGTTATCCCGCACCGGGTCTGGTTGGAGCCTTAGTGGAAAATCAACGATTGCCGAGTGGTATATCGGTGGAGAAGATACGGTTCTATCCGAGTATTAAGGAGGCGTTATTTGCTGTCAATAATGGTGAGGCTGATTTTATTTATGGTTTGTCCTCTAGGATGGAACAGGATATCTTGCGCTATCATTTTACGAATCTTGCTCCCGTAACGTTGGTCAATGATCAGAGTACGATAAGTTTCGCATTGCCTATCCCGGTCGATCCGGATTTGCTTACCATACTCAACAAGGCGATCAATAATCTTTCTGAGTCCGAGAGGACTGTTATACGCAATCGGAATCTGGAATCTATCGGCGTGAGTGAATTTTCTCTTACGGACTTTATATATGCGAATCCCTTACAATTCATGTTTATCGTGATGTTTGTCCTGTCGGTGCTATTTACGGCATTACTGCTGGCTATAGGGGCCCGGATGAAAGCGACCGTGATACAGGGCAACCTGAAACGGGCTGAGGCGGCTAACTTGGCGAAGAGCGAGTTTCTTTCCCGGATGAGTCATGAGATCCGTACGCCGATGAACGGAATTGTAGGTATGAGTACTATCGCCATGCAAAACATAGATAATACCGATAAGATAAAGGACTGTCTTGAGAAAGTAATCATGTCTTCCAAGCATCTTCTCGCTCTCATTAACGACGTGCTGGATATGTCGAAGATAGAAAGCGGAAAAGTGGAACTTCGACATGAGAGCTTTAATTTCCGGGCATTCTTGCAGGACTTTGAAAATCTGTATGGCGAGCAGGCCAAGAGTAAAGGGATCAGCTATGAGACGATATTGGCTAGTGATCTGGAAGTACAGATTATAGGAGACTCCTTGCGCTTGAATCAAGTTCTCTCCAACCTGTTATCGAATGCGCTGAAATTTACGCCGGCCAAGGGAATGATTAAACTTCGGGTATCTAAAACAGGTGAGGATCAAGAGAATGTTTACCTTCGTTTCGAGGTAATCGATACGGGATGTGGTATAGCCGAGGAGAACTATGATAAAATCTTCGAATCGTTCGAACAGGAAAATGTGGATGTTACTTATAAATATGGAGGTACAGGATTAGGGCTTTCTATCGTTAAGCGTTTCACAGGGTTGATGGGTGGTGGCATACATGTGACGAGCGTGCAGGGGAGTGGCAGTACATTCACCGTTGATCTGCCTTTCGGCAAAATAAAGGAATCGGGTAAACCCACTCGTTTTTCCGATATTAATGGGAGGAATGACCTTGCGAAGGATTGTTATGCTGTTGATTATGACTTCAAAGGTAAACGGATCTTATTGGTTGAGGACAATGAGCTTAACCGGGAGATAGCGGAGGAATTGATCGGAGTTACCGGTGCGTCGGTGGAGAGCGCTGAGGACGGGGTACAGGCCGTAGAGATGTTTAAGGAATCTGCCGAAGGATATTATGATTTGATATTGATGGATGTGCAGATGCCTCATATGGATGGCTATGAGGCTACCCGATGTATCCGGGCATTAGGGCGTTCTGATGCTCAAAAGGTTCCTATCTTCGCTATGACAGCCAACGCATTCGCTGAGGATGTGCAGAAAAGTAGGGAAGCCGGTATGAATGCTCATATATCTAAGCCGTTGGATATACGTGCCGTGTATAAACAAATGAACCGATACCTTCAAGGATAAATAAAGGATCGATGAATAAATAAAAAGGGACCGCCTCGGGAAATTAGGTTTTCGAGGCGGTCCCTTCTGCTTTTATTAGATATTCTTTATTTTTCCGTAATTACCGAGAATTCACCGATACCCGCTTGCTTTTTATTATCTACGATACGGGTTGCGACCAAACGGATTTGGTTACCTTTCGTTATTGGGAAATGTACGACTTGCTCGATCGGGTTAGCCTTGATATTGGAGAATTCGCCTTCGGCCACCTTCTTTCCATTAATATATAATTGATAGTTGGAGATATGACCGCTTGCGTCACGTCCTTGGTTCGGGGTGTAGCGGAATCCGGATATAGGCATTTCTTTCGCTAATTGTACGACTAACTCTTGTTTCCCTTGTGGCAAATAGTAGGTCGTGTAGCCGTTTCCGTCTAGGATCAGGCTGGTTTTCTCATCTTTCGGTGATACGATCGTGTAATCACAAGCTGGAATATCGAACGTTTGCGCGGAAACCGGACTGACTGTATCGAAAGTCGGATCATAGGCAATCGCCTTGACAGTTCCTTTTTGAGCGAAAGCGAATGGCGCCTGATAAAGCGGTGAGTCCTTGGTCGGATCTGAGCCGTCGGTGGTATAATGAACCTCGGAGCCTTTATCCCCGGCCTGTATGGTTACCTCGTCATTGATATTACGGGCAATCGTTGGCTCGGTCACCAAGGCGGGGGCAAGGTATGCCTCCACGTTATTGATACAAAGCGGTCCGCGGGCATCCGTGAAGTTGATGCGTATCTTCTCCGCTTTCTCGGTCTGGAAACGGACAATTCGTTTATAGCCGACAGTTGTCGTAGAATCCACGGTCTGTGCCGGAATCCATTTACCCTCTTGCTCGAGTTCGATATTGAACGAGCGTACTCGTTGTCCTAATGGGATATATTCTTGTATGACCAAGCGGTTTACATCGGTAGGATGGGTTAACGTGAAAGTCAATGAACCACTGGTTACGCCATCGTCCGTAGCCCAATAGGTATCCCAATCCCCATCTACTGCCTTATTGGGACTAAAATTACGTCCTCTTTTATTGCTCGCTTGTACGTAACATCCTTTCAAAAGATTCTCCTTAAAGTCATTTTGGATGGTTTGATACCATTGTACGGCACGGGCGGAGTCTACCGGACTTATTTTTCCGTTCAACGCTACGGGGAAGTTCAATAGGAAATTGGCGTTATGCCCGACGCTTCGGTAATAAAGATCGACTAATTTTGCCAGCGACTTGACTTGGTGATCTTCCCGGGAGTGATAGAACCATCCCGGACGGATAGATACATCGCATTCTCCACCTAGCCACATCGGTCCGTTCTCATCTCCCCATACACTCTGTTGGAAAGTAGGCATGGAGGGTTCCGGGGCGAAGATGCTCCATTGGGTATCACCGGCCCAACCTTCCTCGTTACCGATCCAGCGGATATCGGGTACTGTCCCTCCGAAAACCATGATGTCCGGGTGGTGCGCCTTGATCGTGTCGCATGCCCGCTCATATTGATAATAGGTCTTGGCGTCTATAGCACGGGTTTCATTCGTGCCGCCATACCAGCCATTGCCACCGTTTGCCCCATCAAACCAGTATTCGAACAACGGGCCATAGTTGGAGACTAATTCATGTAATTGGGCATGGAATTTCTCTACATATCCCGGTTGTCCGTAATTCTCACTGTTTCTGTCCCAAGGGGAGAGATAGACACCGAATTTCAGCCCGTGTTTCTTACAAGCGTCGGATAGTTCTTTTACCATATCCCCTTTGCCATCTTTCCAAGGAGAATTCTTTACGCTATATTCGGTTGTGGCGGTAGGCCATAGACAGAAACCGTCATGATGCTTGGTAGTTAAGATTACGCCTTTCAATCCGGCGGCTTTGATTGTTTGCGCCCATTGATCGCAATCCAGATCCGTTGGATTGAATGTGGAGGCGGGAGTGTTTCCGTAACCCCATTCCAGATCATTGAACGTATTTAATCCGAAATGGACAAAGGCATATGTTTCCATCTTATGCCATTCAACTTGTGCCGGCGTGGGAACGGGCAGGATAGGGGCGGGCGCTGTCGCTTCTTTACAGGAGAAGAAGGAAAACAAGCCAAGCCCCAATAAAATAGAGGAACTCAAGTGCTTCATTATTTGTTTATATTTAGATGAGACCTCAAATATATGAAAAAAAACGGCAGATTTTTATTCTGTCTTTAGATATCTAGATAAAAGATAAAGTCTCCTGTCTTTTAGATGTCTCCTCTGGGGAAATTTTCATGCTAGCATATATTTGTTTATCAATTGTTTGCAGTGCCAGTTTATTTATCGCCTTTGGCACGGTCGTGCCATCACAGTGGCAACGCTGTGCCATCCGTGTGGCAGGGCCGTGCCATCGTAGTGGCACAGTATTGCCGCTATGATGGCAAGGGTACCGGCTATATCGTTTACGTGAGTAGTCGGTATTTTTGCGTGTGCTATATTATAATGTACCCGATATCCGTTGCCGTAAAAAACTTGAAAAATAATGCCCGATAAATTTGGACCGTATGTTTTATAGCATTACTTTTGCACCCGCATTCGAGAGAGAACGGCGCTTCAGAAATGATGGAAACGTGGAGGTATCCTTGGGTAGGGGATGAGGTTGGCTGGGCCAAGCGATAATTTCCAACCGCCCGGAGATTGGCTTGAGAAAAAAAACTTGAAAATTTTTCACCGAAAAATTTGGAGGTTAAGAAAAAGTCCTTACCTTTGCAGCCGCAATCGAGAAACGATAGCGAGAGGGTTCTTTGAGAGATTTACATAATTCAACAAGTAGTACAAGTATTAGGAAAAGAAATTTTCCGGATCGATACCGTCAAAAGAAGTATGACTTTGGACTACGATAAACGGATTCCGGAGCGAGGATATTAAGAAACAATTTAAACAACGAAGAGTTTGATCCTGGCTCAGGATGAACGCTAGCGACAGGCTTAACACATGCAAGTCGAGGGGCAGCGGGGTGTAGCAATACACCGCCGGCGACCGGCGCACGGGTGAGTAACGCGTATGCAACTTGCCTATCAGAGGGGGATAACCCGGCGAAAGTCGGACTAATACCGCATGAAGCAGGGATCCCGCATGGGAATATTTGCTAAAGATTCATCGCTGATAGATAGGCATGCGTTCCATTAGGCAGTTGGCGGGGTAACGGCCCACCAAACCGACGATGGATAGGGGTTCTGAGAGGAAGGTCCCCCACATTGGTACTGAGACACGGACCAAACTCCTACGGGAGGCAGCAGTGAGGAATATTGGTCAATGGGCGTAAGCCTGAACCAGCCAAGTCGCGTGAGGGATGAAGGTTCTATGGATCGTAAACCTCTTTTATAAGGGAATAAAGTGCGGGACGTGTCCCGTTTTGTATGTACCTTATGAATAAGGATCGGCTAACTCCGTGCCAGCAGCCGCGGTAATACGGAGGATCCGAGCGTTATCCGGATTTATTGGGTTTAAAGGGTGCGTAGGCGGCCTTTTAAGTCAGCGGTGAAAGTCTGTGGCTCAACCATAGAATTGCCGTTGAAACTGGGGGGCTTGAGTATGTTTGAGGCAGGCGGAATGCGTGGTGTAGCGGTGAAATGCATAGATATCACGCAGAACCCCGATTGCGAAGGCAGCCTGCCAAGCCATTACTGACGCTGATGCACGAAAGCGTGGGGATCAAACAGGATTAGATACCCTGGTAGTCCACGCAGTAAACGATGATCACTAGCTGTTTGCGATACACTGTAAGCGGCACAGCGAAAGCGTTAAGTGATCCACCTGGGGAGTACGCCGGCAACGGTGAAACTCAAAGGAATTGACGGGGGCCCGCACAAGCGGAGGAACATGTGGTTTAATTCGATGATACGCGAGGAACCTTACCCGGGTTTGAACGCATTCGGACCGAGGTGGAAACACCTTTTCTAGCAATAGCCGTTTGCGAGGTGCTGCATGGTTGTCGTCAGCTCGTGCCGTGAGGTGTCGGCTTAAGTGCCATAACGAGCGCAACCCTTGCCACTAGTTACTAACAGGTTAGGCTGAGGACTCTGGTGGGACTGCCAGCGTAAGCTGCGAGGAAGGCGGGGATGACGTCAAATCAGCACGGCCCTTACATCCGGGGCGACACACGTGTTACAATGGCGTGGACAAAGGGAGGCCACCTGGCGACAGGGAGCGAATCCCCAAACCACGTCTCAGTTCGGATCGGAGTCTGCAACCCGACTCCGTGAAGCTGGATTCGCTAGTAATCGCGCATCAGCCATGGCGCGGTGAATACGTTCCCGGGCCTTGTACACACCGCCCGTCAAGCCATGGGAGCCGGGGGTACCTGAAGTCCGTAACCGCGAGGATCGGCCTAGGGTAAAACTGGTGACTGGGGCTAAGTCGTAACAAGGTAGCCGTACCGGAAGGTGCGGCTGGAACACCTCCTTTCTGGAGCTTCAGGATTCCGTACCGAGGTCATACGAGGTATTGATCCCTTGTGCTGCTGTTGAGATTATGTTTATTATATAGATCAATGACCGGAAGGCCGGTCGGAGAGAAAAAGATGACGCTGGGACGTAAGTCTTGGCAAAGTTGACAGTCCTATAGCTCAGTTGGTTAGAGCGCTACACTGATAATGTAGAGGTCGGCAGTTCAACTCTGCCTGGGACTACTCCGAATGAGGGGGGATTAGCTCAGCTGGCTAGAGCATCTGCCTTGCACGCAGAGGGTCAACGGTTCGAATCCGTTATTCTCCACACATCCCGCAAGGGAAAAAGGATCTTTGACATATTGGACATCAAAAAGAAGAAACAAGTAGAGCGAGCTTAAGATATATCAACCCGTACGTAAAGTACGAGGTGAGAGAAAGTAAGCAAGGGCAGACGGTGGATGCCTTGGCTCTCGGAGGCGACGAAGGACGTGATAAGCTGCGAAAAGCTCGGGGGAGGCGCAAATAGCCGTTGATCCCGGGATATCCGAATGGGGCAACCCGGCAGGCTGAAGGCCTGCCATCCCGTAAGGGAGGCGAACGTGGGGAACTGAAACATCTAAGTACCCATAGGAGGAGAAAATAAACAATGATTCCGTAAGTAGTGGCGAGCGAACACGGAAGAGCCCAAACCCATGTCGTCTAGGCGACACGGGGGTTGTAGGACCACGACGTGGCAAGAAGGAAGGGAAATGGAACGACTTGGAAAAGTCGGCCATAGACGGTGAAAGCCCGGTACATGACTCCCTTACGAAGCCTAGTGGCATCCTGAGTAGCGCGGGGCACGAGAAATCTTGCGTGAATTAGCGGGGCCCATCCCGTAAGGCTAAATACTCCCGAGAGACCGATAGCGAACCAGTACCGTGAGGGAAAGGTGAAAAGAACCCCGAGCAGGGGAGTGAAATAGACCCTGAACCCGTCTGCCTACAAGCGGTCGGAGCGTCGTAATGACGTGACGGCGTGCCTTTTGCATAATGAACCTACGAGTTACCTTCCCCGGCAAGGTTAAGTACCTAAGGTACGGAGCCGAAGCGAAAGCGAGTCTGAACAGGGCGCC
>NC_009615.1:3172500-3250000 GCF_000012845.1 Parabacteroides distasonis ATCC 8503 | reverse complement strand
TCATTTAGATGTAACATGACATGTCTGGTAGGAGGCATTAATAAAATACCAGCTATATCTTTTTTAGCCCAGAAATCAAGCAACCAAATCGAATCTTCATGATTTGTGATACCACCTTCTTCTAATATCCGGCTTATCCTTTGAGTTGGGATTTTGCGACGTATATCATCGGGAGATAAGGTTCGGATGATTTCTCTGCTTTTTCGTCCTACTTCATTCCTGTATTCTAAGAGTTCTTGAATACGTAGACTTTTGCTTAGCTGAATAATCTGGTTATCAGATAAGGCATTTCCTGTGTCTCTGATAGGGGAATTCATTCGGGTTTGCCAGTCTTCATTGAAGATCTGCTTTTCCCCGTTAACTAATATATTCATGGTCAGATCCTCAATTCTGCTGATATGCCATAATACCCAAGCGATGGTTTCATCTTTCGCTGTAGGCATAATGGCATATTCATCCTCTCTTAAATCTCCGACTAGCTCATCGACCTCGTTTCTCTCATTACCAGACACCACAGAGAGGTGTAATTTTCCATGAATCTCAAGAAAGAGCTCCTTGGTTTGCTCTATTAATTCCGGTTTACGGATAATGCGGTTTAGTTCTTTATGTGATTCGCTTAATCCGGCTCCAAAGTATTTCATTTTGGGGATTATTGGTAGCGTACGGCTGTCCCGGCGGCGGTAACCATCAGCATGCTTCCGCTTCCTCCTACGGTCTCATAATCTAGATCTACGGCGATTACAGCGTTTGCGCCCATTCGTGCCGCATGATCGCTCATTTCTTTCAAGGCCGTTTCTTTCGCTTCGCGTAAGACACTCTCGTAAGAACCTGCACGTCCTCCGACAATATCCCGGATGCCTGCGAAGAAATCTTTGAATACATTCGCTCCGATGATCGTTTCACCGGATACGATTCCGAAGTACTGGGTAATTTCTTTTCCTTCGATCGTGTTAGTTGTTGTGAGTAACATAGCTTTTCAATTTAATCGTTTGAGGGCAAATATAAGATAAAGGGCGAACCAGTGTACTGATTCGCCCTTTGTTTTTATGTTTCTTTATATGAATTTATTTTACCGGTTGATCGGTCATGATAAACTCAAGCTTACCTCCATTTATGATATCGGAGTGGCTGATGAAAGGAGTCTCTAGGACTTTACCGTTTAGCTTGACTTCTTTAACGTATTTATTGGCGGGATTATTGTTGGTCGCCACGATCTCGAAAATACCGCCTTTTACGTGCATAGAAGCCTTATTTACCATCGGACGGCCCAATGTGTAAACCGGAATACCCGGACTTACCTGATAGAAACCTAGGGCGCTCATGACATACCAAGCAGACATCTGTCCGCAATCCTCATTACCGATGATACCATCCGGTTCGTTCGTGTAGAAATTCTGCATGATATAATCTAAATACCCTTGCCCTTTCCATGGAGAATCTGTCCAGTTATAAAGATAGGCCATATGGTGGCTCGGCTCGTTTCCATGAGCGTATTGGCCGATCAAGCCGGTAATATCTCCGGAGGCTTCCGCCCCGTCAATCTGGGAAGAGGTGGTGAATAAGGTGTCTAAACGTGTTTCCAGCTCTTTCTTGCCACCGATAGCGGCGATGAAGTTATCCATATCATGTGGTGCGAAGAAACTCCATTGGAAGGCATTCCCTTCGGTATAGTCGCTTTTCATATGCGAAGAATAGCGAGGGTTGAATGGAGTACGGAAAGAACCGTCGCCCATTACCGGACGCATCATCTTCGTCTCGGGATCTAAATAGCGTTTGTAGTATTCGGCTTTCTTGGCATACTCATTCGCCAACTCCATGTTGCCTGCCTTCTTGGCGATTTGGGAGATACACCAATCCTCGTATGCCATCTCCAATCCCCACGATACGGATTCGGGAACAGAGTCGGCGGGGACGAAACCATATTTCTCCTTATAGTAAGGGTGCATCGTGATCAGATCCAACTCACGGGTTCCTTTGAACTTCTCGGCAAGATCCTCACGGTAAACGGAAGAACGTGCGCCGGCTTCCGCCCACGTGCTCATATCACCTTCCGCTAAATCTTTCGCTACAAGATCGGCGAGGACCGAGACGGCCGGATATCCTACCATACAACCTGTATAACTAGAGGCTAAAGGCCATTTGGGTAATATTCCACCTTCTTTATAACCTTGCACGAGTACCTTACCCCAATCTGTCGCTAAGTCCGGATTAATGATTGTCATTAACGGATGAAGCGCACGGAACGTATCCCACAAGGAGAATACGGAATAATTTACGTAACCCGGTTCGGCGGTATGCACTTTCTTGTCCATGCCCAGATAACGCCCGTCCACGTCTTGATAAGCGAAGGGGGCGATCATGGTATGGTAGAGCGCCGTATAGAAATTGACCATGACTTTCGGATCTGCCTCGATCTGGATCAAGTTTAACGCCTCGTTCCAAATATGCGTTGATTCCTCACGGGTCTTATCGAAATCCCATCCGGGCAATTCTGCCTCGAGATTCTTCTCGGCGCCTTCCGGATCGACTACGGATAAGGCTACTTTTACATAAAGCGGTTGTGCCTTTTCAGAGAATTTGTAATGGAACTTCAAATCTTCCGCCGTATTCAGGCGCAAAAACAAGGAGTCCTTACGTAATTTCCCGTCCATGTATTGGTATACGGTCTCGATCGGTTCCGAGAAAGTAATCCGATAGGACATGGAGTGGAAATGTGCCCAACCTTGTGTCTTCACGGTACCTTCCACCGTGGAGTCGTTTACAAGTAAATATTGGTTACCGATCAGCTTATGTCCCCAGTTCGGTTGAAGGATATGCCCTAAGTCAAGCAGGACACGACGTTCTTTGGGATTGTCGTATGTATATTTATGGAAACCTACACGATCCGTAGAAGTCAATTCCACGTTGATGCCAAAGTTATCCAAGCGTACGGCATAATACCCCGGTGTCGCTTTCTCAGTATCTTTCTTGAAGGTAGCTACCGGTTTGATGGAATCTCCACCGGAGAAAGGTAATAAAGCTACGTCACCCAGATCGCCGATACCCGTACCAGAAAGATGCGTGTGGCTGAATCCATAGATATGGTCGTCGTCATAATGGTAACCGCTGCTCGCGTCCCATCCTAAGATATGGGTATCCGGGCTTAGTTGTACCATCGCGTACGGACGGGTAGCTCCGGGGAATGTGTGTCCATGGAACCCGGTTCCGATGAATGGGTTTACATACCTCACCTCGTCTTGTAGTCGCGGCGACTCCGGCGCTTGCTTGCATCCTACCAGCAGGCAGGCAAGAGCGGCCTGAAAAAATAAGATCGTTCTTTTCACTGTTATTATTGATTTAGTTTGTAATAAGCGAATTATCAATCATCTGTCACAAAGATAATGGCTTTGGGGGAATATTGGAAATTTCCTTTTAAAATCTGCAACCTTTTTCGGGCTTGGCTCGTCTTATAGATAAAAAAGTATGGGAACAAACGAATTTACGACAAAGATATTGCCGCTGAAGAATAACCTTTTCCGGGTTGTTTTCCGGATTACCGGAGACGTGGAGCAGTCTGAGCAGATCGTTCAGGAAGCCCTGCTTAAGGTTTGGGAAGACCGGGATAGCTGGATTGTCATTGAGAACTTACCTTCCTATTGCATGATGGTAGCGCGTAATCTGGCATTGAGGGAAACCTATTCCGGAGATAAGGAAAGGATGGAGCGGTATGCGGTAAGGTAATCTGTTTATGGATCGTGTATGGACTATCAACGAATAAATAAGTTGCTGGATAAATATTGGGAATGCGCCACATCCGTGGAGGAAGAACGGGAATTACGCCGGTTTTTCTCCTCAGCGGTGATACCTCCCGACTTATTGCCCTATAAGGCTTGGTTCGTATCTCATGAGGCCGAGGCATTGCCTCCCTTGGGGAAAGATTTTGATGCTCGTATATTGGAACAGATCTCGGAAGATCGAAAATTAATCACTACATTTGGAACGTTATTTAAATCTATTACTCATTTAATTCATAAGATTATGGGAACGAACATGAAGAAAGTCTTTACCACCCTTTTATGCCTTTTGTTTTGTATCGCGATCTCGGCGCAGGATAAAGCCGCTGATCTCAGTAAGCTCGTAGGCGATTGGTCCTTCTCTGCCCCCGACGCTCCGTATGGATATCAAGATGGCAGTTTGCAGATAAAGCAAGAGAACGGCAAGTTGACCGCTAAAGTGAATATACAAGGTAGTACCTTGGAGATAAACGATATCAAGGCGAAAGGAGATACCTATACCAGTTCTTTTTATGTGGATGGAACGCCTGTAGATTTAACTATGACCCAGAAAGGAAATAAGTTAGAGGGAATGGCCGACGCCGGAGGTATGCAGATTCCCGTGAAATTCAAGAAAACGAAGAAGTAGCCGCTTTGTGGTACTGTGAGTTTCTGTTAACTTCGCGGCAAAAACTACAAAGGGATGTTTACAGTAATCGGAATCATGTTCTGCGGCATTGCCGTCGGGTATTTCTTTCGTAAAGTAGAATTGCTGCAAAAGATCGGTAAGCCTATTTCTTATACGATTCTTCTTCTTTTGTTCCTGCTGGGAATTTCGGTAGGGGCTAATGAGTCTATCGTGAATAATCTTACGACGTTGGGCGGGCAAGCCTTGTTGATTGCTTCGGCCGGTACGTTGGGGAGCGTCTTGGCGGCGTGGGGAGTTTATCATTTCTTTTTTAAGGAAAGGAGCCGGGGATGAAAGGGAGTTTGATCGTCGTGGGCTTCTTTGCCTTGGGGTGCTTGCTGGGATGGAGCGGTTATCTGCCCGGGGTCATTATCGAGAATGATATAACGGTTTATGTACTTTACCTCTTGATGTTTCAAGTAGGGATTAGCATAGGAAGCGATAAGAAACTGAAAGAGATTTTGTCGAGCATACGGCCGAAACTCTTATTGGTGCCTCTGGCTACTATTATCGGGACGTTGAGCTTCTCGGCCTTGATCAGCCTTGCTCTTACCAAATGGAGCGTGTTCGATTGTTTGGCGGTCGGAAGCGGTTTCGCCTATTATTCATTATCCTCCATCTTGATAACAGAGCTAAAAGAACCGACGCTGGGGGCTCAATTGGCGGCGGAGTTAGGAACGATCGCCTTGATCGCTAATATTATCCGTGAGATATTCGCCTTGCTGGGCGCTCCGTTGTTCGTTAGATATTTCGGAAGGCTATCTCCGATCTGCGCGGGAGGAGCTACTACGATGGATACGACATTGCCGATTATCACCCGTTATTGCGGAAAGGATTTGGTCTTTGTCTCCATTTTTCACGGGATCTTGGTGGACTTCACGGTTCCGTTTTTCGTTTCTTTCTTCTGTTCGATGTGAGTGAAAGAGGCTTCCGAGATCTCGGAAACCACCTTGCAAGGTTGAAAAGTCGTTTCCGAGGCCTCGGAAGGCATTTTACAAGGTTGAAAAGTCATTTCCGAGGCCTAGAAAAGCTATTTTACAGTTTGCAGCATCACTTCTACCGCTCTTTTTAATTGCGTGTCCTCGCCGGAGAGCTGCGCCTCGGGAGTATTGTACACCTCGACATCCGGTTGCAATTGTTGGTTTTCCAGATAATTGCCTTGCATATCTTTCACGCCTACTTGCGGGATACCGAACACCAAGGTCGGATCGATTTGCGTTTCCCACCATACGGCTGTCATGGTTCCCGGAACCGGGGCGCCGATCAGCTTGCCGATACCTAAGGTCTTATAAACCCAAGGGAAACCATGAGCGTTCGAATAATTATCCTCGCACATCAAGACACAGGACGGTTTGGTCCACTTATTGTAAGGATCGCTACCGATGTATTGTCCGCGAGGCTCGAAGCGCTGATACTCCTTGCCGCTCAATAAGGTAGCCAGATCATCATGCAACCAGCCACCTCCGTTATGGCGGGTATCCACGATCACGGCTTTCTTATTCCGGCAACGGCCTAATAAGGCGGAATAGACCTCGCGGAAACTCTCGCTGTTCATACCTCTTACATGTACATACCCGATTTGCCCGTTCGATAATTTATCTACGGTTTCTTGGCAATTCTCGATCCATCTTTTATAAAGGAGGTTCGATTGCTCTCCGTTACTGATCGCTTTTACCTGTTCCTCGAAACGCTGTTTGCTGGTAGGATCATAGACAGAAAGCATTACTTTCTTACCGACTTTACCGCTTAGCAGTGGATAATAATCGGCGTCTTTCTTTATCGGTGTTCCGTCTATCTTCTCGATGATACAGCCTTTCTTTATCTGGCTGTCGGCCAATGTCAGCGGGCCCTTGGCGATGATTTCCTCGATCTTCAATCCGTCGCCCGTGTATGCGTTATCGAAGAAAGCGCCTAGGCTGGCGGTTTCCGGCCCGGTTAGTCCCGGATTGTAACGAGCGCCCGTATGGGAGCCGTTCAACTCGCCCAATAGCTCGGAAAGCATCTCTTGGAAATCAAAATTGTTGTTGATATGCGGAAGGAAACGGGCGTAAGCGGTCTCATACCCTTTCCAATCCATGCCCCGGAGTGTCGGATCATAGAACTTATCCAAGACTTGACGCCAAGCGTGATGGAAGATATAAGCACGCTCCTCTGCCGGACGATAAGCGAACTCGGCCTTGAAAGCGATCGGTTTTTCCTTGCTATCCTTCAACTCTATCTTTTTCAGTTTGCCGCCGGCGGTAAGATAGAGGTTCTCTACTTTCTTATCGGCGAATAGAGTGCCTCGACCGACATTCTTGAGCAGTAATTTAGTGGACTTTTCCTTCAAGTCGTGTTCCCATAAATCAAAGCCTTTCTCGAAAGCGGCGCAATAATATAGTTTATCTCCTTTCGGGGCGAGTACGGCGTCTCCCAATGAGGATGAATTAGCGGTCAGGCGAATAATCCGGTCCTTGCGGTTCTCCAAATCAAACTTCAAGGGGGCTACAGGCTTATCCTTATCCTCTTTTTTCTTATCGGAATCTTTATCGGATGTCTTATCCTCGTCCTTATCTTTGTTTTCATCCGCTTCTACCAAGGCCAGTTCTTCTTTACTGAGGCGGAATTTATCGTAAGCCTCACCGTCGAAGAACATGATGTACACATCCCGCTCAGCACCCCAGCTACCGTGGCTGCGGAAACCGGCACGGTCGGAGGACCAGATCATGGCCTTACCGTCTAATACCCATTTCGCGTCGCCATCCGAATAACCGCTTTCCGTCAGGTTCGTTACCTCGCCGCTACCGTCCGCTTTCACGAGGGCGATATCCGTATTGTTCCATCCTCCGACGGAGATGTAATCTACCAAGAACCACTTGCTGTCTGGCGACCATTGGAAATGCTGGTCTCCATCGCTATACGAATAGAGGTATTTCCCGTCCAATACGGTGCGGACCTGCTTGGTCTTTCGGTTGATAACACGTAAGGTGGTGCGGTTCTCAAGGAAAGCCACCTCGTTACCATCCGGAGAGTATAAGGGTTGGAACGAGGTTTGTCCGGAGACGACAAGAGGCTCCTCTTTCAATTCCGGGGCGTACGTGAATTGCTTATCTTCGTCACGTGTAAGTTTACTTTCGTAGATTCCCCATGTTCCTTCCCGTTCGGCGGAATATACCAATGAACGTCCGTCGGGGCTGAAATCTATATTGCGCTCTTGTTGTGGCGTGTTCGTGATTTGACGAGTCGTCTCGTATTCAATAGAAGTTACGTAAACATCGCCACGAGTGATAAACGCTACCTCTTTTCCATTCGGGGAGACGGCGATATCCGTAGCTCCATCGGTCAGAAGACGATGGATCACGTCGTTCTCGATCTTATCCGCGACGATCTGGATATTCACCTTGGCAGGTTTCTGACCTTCCTTAACGGTATAGATCTCGCCGTCGTAACTATAGCATAGAGTCCCGGAATTATCGGAGGTAAGGAAACGCACGGGGTGGGTGGTATGCGTCGTGATTTGTTTCTCGCTGTTGCCTGCCAAATCTTTCTTGAAGATGTTAAAGCTTCCTTTCTCCTCGCTTAGGTAATAGAAAGACGCCCCATCCGCAGCCCATACAGGATTACGATCCTCACCGCCAAAAGTGGTTACTTTCTGGAAAGAGCGGTCTTTTCCAAGCGTACATAACCAGATATCACGGGTGATAGAAGACTGATGATGCTTGCGCCAAGGGTCCTCGTAACCTTTATAGTCATTGTATAATAGCTTACTGCCATCCTTGCTGAGGGCTATATTCTCCATGTATAACGAAGAATATAAATCCGGCCTTCCTCCGTCCGTGCTTATCTCATAGACTTGCATAAAGCGGGTGCCGGGGAATTGGATATCCTTGGCATCTTGCAATATGTTGGCCAGATACAAGATGTGTCCGTTATCCTTAAAGGTCGTGGGATATTCGTTTGTGGAGTGGGTGGTGAGCCGCTTGGGTTCCCCTCCCTCCTTATTCATGAGGAATACATCGAAGTTACCGCTACGGTTGGAGGCAAAGGCTATTTTTTGTCCGTCGGGCGACCAGACCGGACGGGTGTCATGAGCCGGATGTGTTGTCAACTGCCGGGCTTTCCCTCCGGAAGAAGGGACCGTGTAGATATCCCCTTGGTAAGAAAACGCGATCGTCTGCCCGTCCGGGGAGATCGCACAGTAACGCATCCATAACGGACTGTCGTCTGCTTGCGCCGCCGCCGATAAAAATAACGCCAGCGCAGGAATCATCAAGTTTTTCATGTGTACTCTATTTTAGATTTACAAATGTAATCGATTTTCGATATTTATTAGGAGAAATAATTGCGTAGATTAAATTTTTAAATATTTTTGCATATGAACTTTAAAACCGCCAAGATGATGACGAAATATAGAGTGTGTATGACTTTTATGTCCATTTTATTATTGCTATTTCATTTTGTGTTTCTGTTTTCTTGTGGAAAGCTACCGGAAAAAACATTTGCTTTTTCTGATAACCTGCGGATTGATTCTTTGGAACATATGGCTATGGATTCGATTTACCGGAATCCTCGATATGCTCATTCCGCATTGGATGAAGCTTTAAGTCTAACTAAAGATAGCGATAAATATTATAAATTGCTTGCGGCTAAAAGCCAGATTTATTTTGCTAATAGTGTATATGATTCCGGGTTTGTTTTACATCGGTCAATTATAGATTATTGCGACCGTGTACCGATGTCTCCCAAGATACATGGACTCTTAGGGACGCTGAAAAATACGGTTGGCAATTATTATTCATTTTTGGATAAAACGGATTCGGCCCTCCTTTGCTATTCCGAGGCGTATCAAGAGATCCGGCAGAGTGAGATGGAGCATAAAATCCCGGATATTTATATCAATATAGCGGATATATATGCCCGGAAAGGAGCTTACGATCAGCGAGCCCGCTACTTTCGCCAAGCTCTTTTCGTGAGTGATTCATTGGGTATTATGGATCGGATGTCCTTTCCTATTTATTTTGGTTTGGGCGAGACGTATATGGAATTGAGGGACTTTGACTTATCCGATCACTTTTACCGTTTGGCGGAGAAAGAACTGGATTCTCGTAACTTGAGCGAGAAATTCACCTTTTGCAATAGCCGGGGAAATTACTATTATTACAAGGAAGAATACGCGGAGGCGCTTCCTTGGTTCTTGAAAGCCCGTGAGGTGGTACGTCCTACTCATATGGATTTCTATACCAACGTATGCGAGATCAATTTAGGGGAGATCTATCTATGTATGGATCAGTTGGATTCCGCTCGTTTTTATCTGGAAAAAGGGTTTAGGTACTTCCATACCTATAATAATAAGACGGCCTTGTACCATTTGACAACCCTGAAGGCTTCGCTAGCCTTAAAAGAGGGGAACTCCGGGCTGGCTTATCAATTGTTGAGGAGTTACACGGATACGGTAGGCATAGATCCCAAGATGGTAGTGATCCGTAATAAGAACTTGCAGAATTACTTCGCTACCACGGGCGATTTTAGACGTGCCTATGAGTACCAAACGAAGAATAGCGTCATTGAGAACAATATTCGTAGCGAACGAACCCAGATGCGTGTCGCCGAGATCGATATGCGTTATAGCCAAGATACGACTTTACTCAAGCGGGAGGCTATTATTAAACAACAGGCCGGCCGGATGGAATACTTGGAAATGAGCCGTTGGGTTTGGATCTTGCTTTTTGTGATCTTGTCCATCGTCAGCGGCATGGCTTATTACTTTATGAAACGTAAACGGCATGCCCAATGGTTAAGCCATGTCGATCAGGTGACGAAACTGAAGATGGAGAGTATTCGCAACCGTGTATCCCCTCATTTTATATTCAATATATTGAACCGGGAGATTAGCTCGGAGGAAGAAGGAAGTTCCCGCCGTACGCAACTTTCCGGATTGGTGGAGTTGTTACGTAGTAGTTTGGAGATCACGGAAAAGCTTAGTATCACGTTGGAGGAAGAATTACGCTTTGTCCGGACTTACTTGAATTTGCAGGCGCAAGGATTAGGGCCGGACTTCCGTCTGGAATGGAATCTCGATCCCTCTCTTGACACGGACGCAATCTATCTCCCGGCCATGCTGATCCAGATACCCGTAGAGAATGCCGTGAAACATGGCTTGTGTGCGATCGAGGGCGAGAAGCGATTATCTGTTTTCGTGGAGCGCGACGGGAAAGGCATCCATATCCGTATAGAGGATAATGGACCCGGGTATCGTCCGTTTACGAATGCGGGACATAACGGTACGGGGATGGGAACGAAAGTCCTTTACCGTACGATCCTATTGTTGAATAGGAGAAATAAAGAGAAGATCACCTATTCGGTCCAAAGCAAGAAGAAGGGGATGGGGAGCGGAACAATCGTCAGTTTCTTTATTCCGTTGGATTTTAATTACGCTTTCTAGGTATCGTGAATGTACGAAAGTAATCCGGGCCGTTTCCTCCGGATAGTGGATGGAAGCAGCCCGGATCGAATTGAATCGAATCGGTTGATTCGGGTTATAGTCGCTCAATGTCTTCAACAGAAAGTCCGGAGCATTGGGCGATAAGTTCGGAGTCAAGTCCTTGCTTCTTCATCTTTCGGGCTATCTGGAGTTTTTCCTCTTGACGGCCTTTCTCGATCCCTTTCTCGATCCCTTTCTGCATCCCTTTTTGCATTCCTTCCTGCATTCCTTTTTCAATCCCTTCCGTTTGTGCGTAATCGATGGTCGCATACCAATCCCGATAATTCTTTAGGTTTTCCTCGTAGATCGCACGTTCTTTTTCGCTGAGTGAGTTGACGTTCGCCACATCCAGCAAGCGAAGGAAGGTCTCCTGTTCCTCCTTGAAGGGAGATTGTTCAAATAGGTTCATATTCTTCAATGTATAAATCCAACGTTCGAAGGAGCTCTTGCACTCCTCCTTGCTTAAACTGAATAACGGGAACGATATGTAGATCTGCTTCATCTTGATCTCATTGAACACCTTTCCCGTCCTCTCGTTAGCGAGGACAACATCCGTACGGAAGTCTGTGAACTCCGGCAACTTGAAATTCAAGAAGTAGACTCCGTAGATGGGTAGCAACCGATATTGCCATTGCTTGCCGATTTGTCCTTGCCGGGCCACCATGCGACAAAGATAATAAAAACCTCTGTTAAAGAAATAGTGCTGGGGACAATTCTGCATCTCTAGGATGAACTTGGCCCCGGACACGTCCTCGCAGAGCAGGTCGAATATGATGGTACGGTTCTCGACGGTCTCGGGCTTGATCTCCTTGTCGAGGTAGGTGATGTCCTTGATCTGTCGTTCGCCGGCTAGGGCGGCGTTAAGGAACTTGATGGTAACTTGCTTGTCTTGGAAGACAGCCTTAAATCCAACATCAGTCATGATGTCTACGTATTGTGCCATAGTTAAATGGTTTTAGGTGATTACTGCTCCAAAGGTAAGGTTTATTTTCGTATCGCACATCCTGTTTATTGTATATTTCTTAAAAAGCAGATTCATGGTAGTCAGCTTTACTATTTATAGAAAGTACGATTAGTATTAATAGTAGTGCAAAATACTATGGATAGTAATCGGCTCCCATTTTGATCAATTCTTATTATACGCTGATTATCAGAAATATAAATAACAATCTTTAAATATTAGGCTTATTGTACTTTTTAAGAGATCAAATTTGGTATGGTTGACTTATTCTTTTCACGTATAAAGATAACATTAAATAATAGACTAAGCCGCTAGCATAAAGTTCTCCAAGTGAATAACTAATCACTTCTCAACTCGTAAGCTTATGGCTTGACAAGCCTTGGATTATACGTTTGTAGTATTTGCAATGATTGCATGTGAATGTTTGTATTTTGTATTTATTATGCGGTTATGGATGGATACCATATATAATGTACATGCGTACATTATATAATAGATAGAAACGGCTAGTCTAAACGATCGATTCTTTTAGTCATTTGCAAAGGTACGCGTTTCTTCGATACTTGCAACCCTTCCGAGCTATTTTTTTTTCACTTATCCTCTTTCTTATCAATAGGATAGGTTATCATTTACCAAACAAGCGATTCCTTCAACGAACCTCCCTCTCAAGCGTCTAAAAAACGCAAGATCTAAACGATCGTTTAGACTAGTCGTTTTCGAGAAAAACAAGGGTGCTAAACGGTGGGATGGACTTTAATTAACACTATTATTAATATTAAATTTTTGATTTATGAACAAAAAGATTACTACGCTTTTAGCTAGTGCTATGTTGGCGACTGCATTCTCTGCGGGAGCTAGCATAAACGCTAAGAAGGGCGAGGCTACTTTGTTGGGTGCATCATCAAATTACTTATCTGTAAATACAGAGAATAATTATGGTGCATTGAGCTTTGATCCTACAACTCTTTCTGATTTAAAAGAGTTGAATCCAGCAACATGGACTGTCTCTAACGTGAAGACTTCTTTAGGAAGAACTCTTTATTCTTTCGTAAATAAGGCTACCGGTTTAACATTGTCTGTAGATCCTGCTACAGCTATCGCTGTGGATGACAATAACAAGTCTCAAAAGATCGCTAGTGCTGCTCCATTGGCTTTAGGAGGAAGTGCTTCTGAGTGGGTTGTTGAGACAGTGGGTGGAAAGGATATCTTGGTTTCTTATATTGATGGTGAGAATGTTGTTTATATAGCTCAGTCAGGTAGCAAACTTTATTTGGAGAAAGCAAAGAAAAGTGCAATCTCTACTGCTGCTATAGCTTTGTCTTCTGACCAAGCAAATATTCCTGCAAGTATTTCTTTGGATAGTGACGCATTGAATACTTTATTACATTCAGTAAAGGGCAATAATGCAGCTATCGCTAAAATGTTCTTTGGCTTAACGATGAATCCGGAGACTTCAGGGAATAATAAGAATGTTTTAACTGCTACAGCTTTACATGCAGGGGATCAGGAATTTGATACTCAAAATGGAGGCTATTGGGTAACATTGCAAGCTAAAGACCAAAAGATTGGTGACAAGAAAGCATATGTTGTAGTTGATACCGCTTATTATGACGGAACAGAGACTAGCAAGTTCTTGAAGTTTGCTTGTGATGAACTAAACGCTGATGGCCGTAATGAGGGTTCTTATAAATTTAAGTTCACTTATAACGCTCAGAGAGATGAGCTGTATGCTCAAGTTCAGAAGGCTGTTTATAAGATTACTAAAAACGGCGGTGTATCTGATGAGGATTTCGCTAAATGGGTGAAAGAGGAGAACAACAACTCTAATTGGGTACTTTCTGATAACACAGCTTCTGCTAAGGGAACTCAAACAGCAGCTATTGATAAATACATTTACATGGCTCGTTTGGCCGGTACGAATGTATTGACTGTTAATACAGATGAAACAGATGGTACTACTGCTGGTGCTCTTGTTGCTGTTAAGGATGTTCAGAAAACAGTTATCAAACTTGGTACAAACTTCACGGGTTTGACTCAAACAACTTTGGCAGACGGTGTTTATATGATTCAATATAAATCTACTGGCGGTAATAAACCGGAACAAAACAACGCTTATGCATTGGCTAACTTGGCTGGTAATTTTGGTTGGGCAAAACAAGCAGATCGCCAAGATTTCAACCATATTCCGGCAGCTCAGTGGGTTATTACAAAGAATGGTACGGCTTCTACTGCTTCTATTACGATCCAGAACCGTGAGTTCAACGATTTGTCTGATAATGCTGTAGGTCTGAATAAGAAAACTGTTCAGCTGTATGCTGTAAAAGATAGCAAAGATGTATTCTTCTATAATAACGGTGTTGCTGATACTTTGAGTTTTATCCCTGTTAAAGACGCTAATAACTTAAAGGTTGGTTACAGATACTTGACAGAGGATTCCGCTAAGGTTCAGACATATGTATTCAATTATTTACATGGTTTGGCATTAGATAAATATTTGTATACTCCGGCTGGTAAGGATTCTATCGTTCGTGTAAACGAGAACGGTGATAAGACTAACTTCCGTTTGGAGATCGTGGTTAAGAATGATAACTATGGTGTTGGCGATAGCTTGGTAAGAAATGTTTACTATGTTAAGAATGGCGAGAGCTATTTGTCTTACGATGATGTTGCTAAAAAGTATATGATGAAGAAGGATACTAAAACTCCGTTCTTCTTAAAAGAAAACAACTGTGTGGACGGTAAGCACTATTATGCGTTAGTTGAAGCTGAAATAGTAAAAGTTTATGATAAAGATAATAAAGAATTCTTCATCGTAAAAGATAATTCAGAAGTAAAGGCTCGTGCTTCTGTTGGTGCGGCAGAATCTATAATTACTTATTCATCTGATGAATATACGAATGGTGTAAAAGTTTCTGTTGATGATAATACTCTGGACTTATTACAAGGTTCTACAGATGATAAGTTCAATCAAGGCAATAATCGTGAACTTCGTACATCCGCTTTCGCTGTGGTAACAGATGACTCTCCATTATACCGTCGTTTCAACAACGTAGCATTGGGTGAGAGCGCTACAGACGCTTGCGATAGCTTGGCATTCGTAGAGAGCGTACGTGGTGAGTACTTGATGGATGAGTGGAACAAGAACTTGCAAGACAAGGTGGTTAACTACGCTGGTATCTGGAATAAGGATAAAGCTAATGGTAAATTGTTCTTCCATATCGATACGGCTTGGGTAAATCGTGGCGCAGGTAATATCAAACCTCAATATTTGATCTCTGCGGCTCACGTAGATGTACCGGGAACTCCGGGTGTACCTTGTACTTATGCGCATAATCACTATGATAATGCTGGTAATAAGGTTGATGCTGCTCACTGCTCACACGCTACTCCTGCTCACGCTGGCTACCACTATGGTAAATATTTGGTAAACTTCTCTGATTCAGCGAAGGTCTATGATGAAAGAAAGGTTGCTAATCCGTATAAATTAAGTACTAACTCAAGTGTTAATAGCAGCTATACTCGCGTTGGTTTCGTTGAGGCTATTCACATGGGTGACAGCTTGTATGTATTGACAAATGGTTTCGAGAAGATGGCTCCGGCTGATTTGGATACGGCTGAAATCATCGCTAACTATAAAAAAGCAAAAATTGAACATTTCATTGTGAACTTGACAGGTGATAAACATAAGAACGTAACTTGGTCTTTCCGTTATGTAAATCCTGACAAGGCTGGAAATGTAACAGAAGAAGGTGCAGATAACTCTTTCTTGTTTGAGTCTAATGTTTATGGTTCAGCGGAAGTTAATGGACAACCGGTTTATGATGATCAGTATACAACTGTTTATGGCAATAAAGATGAAGCAATTGCTCCGAAAGAGAATGTTGCTTGGTTGAAGATGCATAATGGTTGCTTGGTAATCACAGATGAGAACGCTAAGTTCGATAATGCTAAGACTAGCGGTGACGGTGCCTTGGTATTCAATGTACAACGCATGACAGAAGATGATGAATTCGTTACTTCTAACGATGAGATCGCTACTGAAGGTGTATCCGTAATCGCAGGTAACGGTACCGTAACCGTTCAAGGCGCAGCTGGTAAGTCTGTAGTTATCACGAATATCTTGGGTAAGGTAATCGCTGAGACCGTTCTTACTTCCGATAACGCTACAATCTCTGTTCCTGCCGGTATCGTAGCAGTGGCTGTTGATGGTGAGGAAGCTGTTAAGGCTATCGTTAAATAAGAATTTAACAAAATAAGATAATCATACAATTCCCGTGCGGGTATCGATCCAAGTAATCCGTGACGGATGAACAGGCGGGAGTTGGATTAATATTAATACTAAAGTAATAAATTAAGAGGTCCGTAAGTACCTCCGTGAGGAGGAAGTACGGATAAAGGAACAAGAGGATGCGTCGATATAATGTACGCATCCTCTTTTGTGTTTATAGCGGGTGTTGAGGATAAATCCTGCTTCTACTTGCAAAAGAGCGAGATAAGCAACGGCACGCTGATCTCGAGGATAATCCCGTGAATAATAGCCACAGGTACGATATTCTTTCCGGAATACCGGCTGATAACGGGAAGACAGACATCCATAGAATTGATTCCCGCCACGGATACCGGAGCGAATTTACCAAAGAAAGAGGCATACAACGGTGCCCCGAATAAAGCTAACATTTCCCGGATGATATTAGCCAATAATGCGATAGCCCCGAGTTGCGAAGCGATTTCTATCCCTGCCGACGCCTCTTTCAGTTGTACGATAAGCAAGGAGGATAAGGAATAATAAGCGAATCCGCTTCCTACAGCCATACAATCATATATATTCCACGAGGTCAATAACAAACTCGCCGCCGCAGAGAATACTAACGTGCCGATGATCGTAAAGAACGGCAGTAGCAAACTGGAAAACCGGATATCCTTTACCATCTTTCCTAATTCGGCGTTTGCTCCCAGGTTCAATCCTACTTGGATAACGAGAGCGTATAGCAAGAATTGCGGTAGTTTTTCGCAATACGTGGAGATAGTCGTGTTGGCGAAGGTTCCGCAAAAGATTCCCGCTGTGAAACATAAGATAACGATTAGGTTATTTTTCATTGAGACCTCCTTTCTTGATAAATAATTTATAAGCGATAAAAGATGCTACCAGACTTCCCAATACTCCGCAAATAGCTAGTATGGCAGCTTGTATTCCAAACTCACCAATATTATTCAGCAAAGATTGGTTGGCTCCTATGGTAATACCAAATATGAACAACATCGCGAAAATCGTATAAGAGATGGAATGTTCCAATCCCTTGAAAGCGGGGACGTGTCGGCATAAATAACCGACGCTTATCCCCAGACCTAATAGACCTAGAATGATAAACATAAGCATATTGTATTTTGAGATGCGCAAGACATCCTTTCCCCGGAAACGAAGCATACGAATACTCCCTCTTTTCCGCAGAAGTTAAACTTGAGTGCAATTAAGACCTAGATGTAGGTGTAAGAAGAGAACTATAAAAAGAAGTCCTCTCAAGAAGAGTATGAATGGATTTAGACAAAACCGCTGAACCAATGAACATGCACGATCGTGTTACCCGAGAAAGCTCGGGTATACCATCTTTTTGAGTTGTTCAGAAGCTTCTTGTTCATCTTATTTGTATCATTGTTTGATTTCCGGCGCAAAGGTAGTAATAAATTAGAGATTCTAAAACTTTTTCTAGGATCGGATATATAAGGGACTTGACTTGGATTTTGGATCTTTTTATGTACATTTGAGGTCCTACCCGCTATTGGGCCAACTAAAAACGGATAGAACAGATATGATTAAAAGAAAAGATTGGTTATGAGGAAAAGAATGATTTTAACAGCATTGGCGGCTGTCGCTATCCCTACGTTGTTGATGGCGGCGGATGAGGCGAGATTAATGCGCTTTCCGGCTACAAATGGTTCAGAGATTGTATTCTCGTACGCTGGCGATTTATATAAGGTCCCGGCTACAGGTGGTGAGGCACAGCGATTGACATCGTATGTGGGGTATGAGATGTTTCCCCGTTTCTCCCCGGATGGTAAGACGATCGCTTTTACGGGACAGTACGACGGTAATACGGAAGTGTACACGATGCCCTCTTCCGGCGGTGAGCCATTGCGTATCACTTACACGGCTACGAATAGCCGTGATGATCTGGGCGATCGCATGGGCCCGAACAATATCGTGATGACTTGGACACCGGACGGTAATGGTATTGTTTACCGCAACCGCATCAGCGATGGGTTCTCCGGTAAGTTATATACGGTAAATAAAGAAGGTGGCCTTTCCGAGGTGGTTCCCTTGCCCGAGGGCGGCTTTTGTAGCTATTCGCCCGACGGAAAACAATTGGCTTACAACCGGGTAATGCGTGAGTTCCGTACATGGAAATACTATAAGGGCGGTATGGCCGATGATATCTGGGTGTATAATTCGGAGAAGAAAAGTGTAGAGAATATTACGAACAATGAGGCGCAAGATATCTTTCCGATGTGGATTGGTGATGAGATCTATTTCCTTTCGGATCGGGATTACACGATGAACTTGTTCGTTTACAATACGAAGACAAAACAAACAAGTAAGGTGACGAACTTCACCGAGTACGACGTGAAATTCCCTAGCAGCTTCGGGAATACGATCGTTTTCGAGAATGGAGGCTATATCTATAAAATGGATGCGGCGTCGAAGGAACCGGAGAAAGTGAACGTAACCCTCGCCTCCGATAATGTCTACGCACGTAGCGAGATCAAGGATGGCTCCAAATATATCACGAGTGCCAGCCTCTCCCCAAAAGGTGAGCGTATGGTGGTGACAGCTCGTGGCGAGGTATTCAATATCCCGGTAGATAAAGGGGTTACGAAAAATATCACCCGTACTCCGGGAGCGCACGAACGTGACGCTCAATGGTCTCCGGACGGAAAACATATAGCCTATATCTCCGACGCTACCGGCGAGACCGAGCTGTATCTCCAAGATTCCGAGGGAGGCGAGCCTACCCAGTTGACCAAGAATAACGATACGTATATCCGTACTTTCCAGTGGAGTCCGGATTCCAAGAAGATTGTCTATACGGATCGTAAGAATCGGATCAATCTTTTGGACGTATCTAACAAACAGCTAACAACTATCTCACAAAGTCTGTTAGGTGAAGCCCGCAACGTAAGTTTCTCTCCGGATAATAATTGGTTGACTTATTCCCGTGTGTCCGATAATAATTTCTCGATCGTCTATGTCTACGATATCGCGGGTAAGAAAGAATATCCCGTGACCGATAAATGGTACGAGTCTTATTCTCCGGTATTCAGTACGGATGGCAAATATCTGGTATTCACTTCCGCCCGTGATTTCAATCCTACGTATAGCCAAACGGAATGGAATCATGTGTATAATAATATGGGTGGCGTATATCTGGCGTTATTGTCTAAGGATACCGCTTCCCCGTTTATGGAAACGGATGCGGAGGTCGCCATTGAATCTACCCCAGCGAAAGCGGATGCCTCTAAAAAGGACGAGACAAAGAATGAGGCTTCTACTCCGGTCGTAAAGATTGATATAGAGGGTATCACGGATCGAATCGTTAAGCTCCCCTTGCCGGGATCGAATTACTACGATCTTTATTCCGATGGAACGAACGTGTATTATTTCACGAAAGGCGGCATGAAGATGTTTGACTTGAAGAAACAGAAAGAGGAAACCGTTAGCGATGCCGCTATGATGGTTGATCCGGCTGGCAAGAAAGCTGTTTTCTTTAAGGACGATCAACTATTCGTAACCGATATACCGAAGGGTAAAGCGGATTTAAGCAAGCCGGTTAATCTGGCGAATATGAAGATCACGGTAGACTATACGAAGGAATGGGCGCAAATCTTCGATGAGGCTTGGCGTGCTTTCCGGGATGGTTTCTATCTGGAGAATATGCATGGCAAGGATTGGAAGGCGATCAAGGAGAAATACGCCGCCCTTCTTCCTTACGTGAAAACACGTTTGGACTTGAATTATATTATTGGCGAGATGATCGGCGAGCTGGGAGTAGGGCATGCTTATGTGAACCCCGGTGAGGTGGAAAGTCCTAAACGGGTATCGATGGGTCTGCTAGGTGCTGAGGTTTCTCGGGATAAGAGTGGTTTCTTCCGCTTGGAAAAGATCCTGCCGGGGGCTTCTTGGAGTAAGGAATTACGTTCTCCATTGACAGAGCCGGGTGTTGAGGCGAAGGCCGGAGAGTATATCGTCGCTATAGACGGAGTACCTACGAATAGCGTGAACGATATGTATAAGTTGTTGATCGGAAAGGCGAACGTTCCGACCGAGTTGTCTTTGAATAGCAAGCCTCAGTTGGCGGGCGCTCGTAAGATCGTAGTCAGTCCGTTGGCGGAAGAGTATTCTTTGTATCATTATAATTGGATCCAAGATAATATCAAGAAGGTGGATAAGGCGACGAACGGTAAGGTCGGTTATATCTATATCCCGGATATGGGGCCGGAAGGCTTGAATGAGTTCTCCCGCTATTTCTATCCGCAATTGGATAAGGAGGGTTTGATTATCGATGATCGTGCGAATGGCGGTGGAAATGTCTCCCCGATGATTCTGGAACGTCTGTCTCGTGAGCCGTATCGTTTGACGATGCGCCGGGGTTCTTCTTTGATCGGGACCGTGCCGGATGCCGTACAGGTCGGCCCGAAAGTTTGCTTGATCAATAAGTATTCCGCTTCCGATGGCGATTTGTTCCCGTGGGGCTTCCGTGCGCTTGGCTTAGGTAAATTGATTGGAACCCGTACTTGGGGAGGTATCATCGGTATTAGCGGCCCGCTTCCTTATATGGACGGTACGGATATCCGTGTGCCTTTCTTCACGAGCTATGATCCGAAGACGGGTAACTGGATTATCGAGAACCATGGTGTGGATCCGGATATCTTGATCGATAACGACCCCATCAAGGAATGGAACGGTGAGGATCAACAGTTAGACCGTGCTATCGAGGAAGTCATGAAACAATTAAAAGAACGCAAACCGCTAGCCCCTGTCCCCGCACCAAGGGACTGGAGCCATAAATAATGAGAGGTTATTTGTAGAGACGGGGCACGCCCCGTCTCTACAAATAAATAAATAGTAAACGGATTAAAAACTAGTAATCTATCTATGGAACGATTCGCAGCCATTGACTTTGAGACCGCTAATGGAAAGCGGAGCAGTATTTGCAGTATAGGTATCGCCATATTGGAGGATGACTGGGTAGTAGATAGCATTTATACCTTGGTACGTCCTACCCCTAATTTCTATACCCGTTGGACTACGGCCATACATGGATTGACTGCTGAGGATACGAATGACGCGTTATGTTTCGAGGAGGCTTGGGAAAGCATCGCCCCGAAACTAAAGGATCTCCCCCTTGTTGCCCATAACAGTCCGTTTGATGAGGGATGCCTGAAAGCCGCCCACGAGGTGTATGACTTAGCCTATCCGAAATATTCCTTCTATTGCACTTGCCGTCTCTCCCGGAAGATGTACCCATTTCTGGTAAATCATCAGTTGCAGACAGTAGCCGCCCACTGCGGTTACGACCTTACCCGACATCATAACGCCATGGCCGACGCTTACGCCTGTGCCCATATCGCCCTTACGATGATGCGGGAAAAAGAGGTCGATACCTTGGAGGCGCTTATGGCTTCCTGCTACTCTAGGTAACTATGGGGTGTTTTTCCCGGCTATTTTATCCACCACGACAGCGATAGCGCCATCTCCCGTCACGTTGCAAGCGGTGCCAAAACTATCCATGGCAATATAAAGGGCGATCATTAACGCTTGCAGCGTCTCATTGAATCCCAGCATACTTTGCAAGATACCCAAAGCGGCCATAATAGCCCCTCCCGGAACCCCCGGAGCCGCTACCATCGTAATTCCCAGCATCATGATAAATCCGCTGAAATTGGAGAAGGTAACCGGTTCTCCCGCCATGATCATGATAGCCATAGCGCAAGCTACGATTTTCATGGTGCTACCTGCCAGATGGATCGTGGCGCAAAGCGGAACGGTAAAGATCGCTATATTCTCCCGTACGCCATTCTTGACAGCCTGCGCCAGTGTCACGGGAATCGTGGCGGCGGAGGATTGGGTCCCTAGAGCCGTAGCGTAGGCCGGTAACATATTCTTCAAGAGGCGGAGCGGATTCTTCCCGGCTATGGCTCCGGCTATCGTGAATTGAATCAATAACAATAATACATGTAAGGCAAAGATGACTATGATAACCTTGAGGAACATCGTGATAATACTCATGACTTGTCCGCTCACGGTCATGTTCAGGAAGATACCGAAAATATGGAGCGGTAATAACGGGATGATAACCACCTCGATTAGCTTAATGATAATTTCCTTGAAATCCGTGAAAGAGTCACGCAGGGTGGTTCCCGCTATATTAGAAAGCCCTAGGCCAATCGTAAAGGATAGCAGCAAGGCTGTCATGACATCCATTAAAGGCGGCATATTTACCACGAAGTAAGGTGTCAGCATGAAATCTTCCGGATTCTCCATCGCCGTCAATTCCGTGTTGGTCGGTAGTATGTGCGGGAATATAGCCGATCCGCTCAGGAACGTGAAGAAACCCGAGAAGACTGTTGAACCGTAAGCGATCAAGGCGGTTATCAATAATAGCTTTCCGGCTCCTTTGCCCAGATCTCCTATAGCGGGAGTCACCAGCCCCAATATGATTAGAGGGATGGAGAACGATAGGAAGTTGCCGAACAATGAATTGAAGGTTACAAAGATACGTGCGATTCCTCCCGGTAAAAACTGGCCGAACAATACGCCGGCGGCGATAGCGATAACGACTTTAGTTAACAATGATACTCTGATCTTCTTCATGGTGTTGCTTTATTTTGAAGCCAATGGCGGCCATCGTAATACTCATCAACGGACTGATCAGGTTAAAGAAGCAATAAGGAAGATACGTCAGGGTCGCTACGCCTAATATCGTGGCTTGCGTCATGCCGCAGGTGTTCCACGGTACCAGCACGGACGTTACGGTTACGGAATCTTCCGTCGTACGGCTTAACAGGCGACTCTCATATCCTTTTTTCTTGTAGATATCCTTGAACATATTTCCGGTAAGGATAATGGATATGTATTGGTCGGCCGTAACGATATTCAAGAATAAGCCGGAACATACGGTAGACGCCACCATGCCGACCCTCCGTTTCATAAAGCGAAGGAATACAGACGTAAGGCTTTCCAGCATACCGCTGGCCGTCATGGAGCCGCCGAAGCACATGGCGCAGATGATCAGCCAAATCGTATTCATCATGCCCGCCATACCCCGGGTAGCGACCAAGCTGTTCAATGCCTCGTTACCCGTATCGATCTGGGTACTCCCGTAAAATGTCATGAATAATCCCTTAAACAGGGAGGAGGCATCCGCTACCGACGCTCCCGCTACCTCTTGCAATAAATGAGGCTGGAAAAAGATCGCGAACACCCCGGCCATCGCCGTCGAGATAAACAAGGTGATCAAAGACGGTACTTTTTTGGCGATTAATATACCCGTTACCACCGGTACGATCAGTAGCCAGAGCGAGATATTAAAACTTTCGTTCAACGAGGCGGCGAACTCGGCTATTTGCCCGGATGCGTTCGAGGTATGCGTAAAACCCGCTATGGTAAAGATAATCAACGTGATCACCATAGACGGTATTGTCGTAAGCATCATATACCGGATATGGGAGAACAAAGGGGTATGCGTTACGGAAGAAGCTAATACCGTCGTGTCCGAGAGCGGTGAGATCTTATCCCCGAAATAAGCGCCCGAGATGATCGCTCCGGCTACCCATCCCGTAGCGAAGCCCTGTGCCTCGCCGATACCCATCAAGGCGATACCGATCGTGGCGATGGTAGTCCACGAGCTACCGGTCATAACGGATACGACAGCGCAGATCACGCAACAAGAGGCAAGGAAGAAACTCGGATGGATGATTTGCATCCCGTAATAAATCAAGGTCGGGACGATACCGCTGATCATCCAGCTACCGGATAAAGCACCAATCAACAATAGGATAATTATAGCTGTGGCCACTCCCAATATGTTTTTACATATCGCCTCTTCTATATCACGCCATTTGACTTTGCAGAAGATCATGGCCAAAAGGGAGGCCACCGCCGTGGTGGTAAGTAATACGACTTGGCTTCCGCCGCTCAACGCGTCGCTGCCAAAAGTGCGTATGGTTACAAACAAAAGAGCTACCAGCACGAGGATAGGCACTAGTGAAAGTAGAGGGGAGGGCATCTTCTTAAGATGATTTTCCATTGTTCATTCAGTCGCTTAAATAATGATGGTGCGAAAATACTAAAAATACCTTGAATAACGCTATGAATTATAGATTGATTTCCTTATTTCACAGTCTTTTGGACGATCTTATAACCGGTTGCCGCTATAAGAATGCTCATAAACGGGCTGACGATATTAAAGACGCAATAAGGGAAATAAGTCCAAGTAGATACGCCGAGGATTGTAGATTGTGTCATGCCGCAAGTCGTCCACGGGATCAGCACGGAGGTGACGGTGACTGAGTCTTCCGTTGTCCGGCTAAGCAGGCGGCTCTCGAATCCACGTTGCTTATATACTTCTTTAAACATTTCGCTGTTCAGGATGATGGCGATAAACTGGTCCGCCGTGCAGATGTTCAAGGATAATCCGGACACGACGGTAGAGGCGACCATGCTGGTACGGCCTCGCATGAAATGCAAGAAGATACGTGTGATGCTTTCCAGCATGCCGCTAGCGGACATGGCCCCGCCGAAACACATGGCGCAAATGATCAGCCAAATCGTGTTCATCATCCCGGCCATTCCCCGGGTAGAGACTAGAGAGTTCAAGGCCTCGTTGCCGGTCTGTATCTGCGTGCTGTCATAGAAAGTCATCAGCAGGCCTTTGATATAGGCGATAATTCCGCTATCCGTGATCCCGGAAATCTCCAATAAGGCGTTTGGCTGGAAGATCAAGGCGAATATTCCGGCGAGTATGGAGGAGGCGAAAAGCACTACGATCGAAGGTGTCTTCTTGGCGATCATGATTCCGGTAACGATCGGTACGATCATAAGCCAAGGCGTGATATGGAACGAGCCTTTCAAGGCTTCGGAGAAAGCGGCTATCTGGGATGCGTCCGCTGTCTCCCTCGAGAATCCGGCGATGCTGAATACGATCAGTGTGACGATCATAGAGGGAACGGTCGTATAAAGCATATACCGGATATGCGTGAAAAGGGGCGTGTCCGTTACGGAGGCCGCCAATACCGTCGTGTCTGATAACGGCGACATCTTATCCCCGAAATAAGCGCCCGATATAATCGCTCCCGCTACCCACCCCGTACTGAAGCCTTGCGCCTCGCCAATCCCGATCAAGGCGATCCCGATGGTGGCGATGGTAGTCCACGAGCTACCCGTCATGACCGATACGATACTGCATAGCAGGCAACAGGCCACGAGGAAGAAATCCGTTTGCATGACTTGCAACCCGTAATAGATCAAGGACGGCACGATCCCGCTTACCATCCAACTGCCCGATAGGGTTCCGATCAATAAAAGGATGATGACAGACGGTGCGATCCCATAGATGTTACGGGCGATTTGCCCCTCGATATCTTCCCACTTGATCTTGCAATGAAAGACGGCGATCAAAGAGCAGATCGAGGTGGCTATCAATAATACGATTTGGCTGGCTCCTCCAAGGGAATCGCCCCGGAAAATATAGATGGCTACGGCCAGCATGATGACTAATGTCACTACGGGTAGTAAAGAGATCGCGATGGAGGGTGTCCGGGGCTTTTCTGCCATGGGTTTATTCACGTCGTTTGTTATTTATCATGGATAATCCGAATAAATTCTTTATACGGACTTGCCTTGTGTTATCGATTCTAATTAATTTCGCTGCAAAAATAAAAAAGGATTTGGATAGGAGGGTAACTTATGGTAGTAAATAATCGGTTAGGCTATTTATTTGTCTTTTTGGGGATGAGTATGGCGCTATATGCCCAGCGAAAGACGGAAGCGATCCGTTATGGCGATCTGGATCAGTGGGTGGTACGTAAGATCACGGAATCGGCTATTATCGGGAAGGAGACGAAGGCACTTTACTGCGTTGGCCCTACGGATACGATTATCGGAAATAGACCTTTTGAGTCGAAAGCTTCGCCTTGGGGCAGTTCTAACGTGATGGCAAGGGTGAGCGGGATTACGAAAGCTAGCGTCAGTGTCTACCCCGAAAGACGGGATGAGGGGTATTGCGCACGGCTGGAGACGGGTATAGAATCGATCTCGGCGATGGGTATCATGAACGTGAAGGTGCTGGTCAGTGGATGCCTCTATCTCGGCCGTTTTCTGGAACCGGCGAAGAATTCTTCGGAGACGTGGGGACAGATCGTTTGCGGTATCCCGTTTCACCAAAAACCTACGTCCTTGTTATTCGATTATAAGGTGAAGCTCTCCGGTGATCCCAATCGTATTAAATTGAGTGGTTTTAGCAAGAGATCGGAGGTAGATGGCATTGATATGCCTTTGGTGAATCTCTTTCTTCAGAAGCGTTGGGAAGATAAGGATGGGAACATATATGCTAAGCGTATCGGTACGCTGGTAATCCGGATGGATGAAAATACGGATTGGGTAAACGATGCCAGTTTCACGATCTTATACGGCGATATCACGAAACGTAGCGATTATAAAGAATATATGGGGTTTCAACTCGGTGAGTCCGCCCGTTATAGCTTGAACAGCAAAGGCAAGAATGTGCCCATCCAAGAAATCGGCTGGGGAACGGAGGACGATGAGGTAACCCATATGATCTTAGAGTTCTGTTCCAGTCACGGAGGCTCATACATAGGGTCTCCGGGAAATACCTTTTGGGTAGATAATATCCGGTTGGGATATTGAGCCTATTATCGTTGAAACCCTATGGTATTTGTCTCCGGTCTTGATACAGATGCCAACAAATGAAGCGTAGCTTGTTTTATTCTATGGTTTCGTGATCAGAATATAATAGTCTGATATTAGCCTCTAATATTCTGAATCCACTCCCATGGTCGTGCGGCATACCATATTTGGGGCCAGATTTATAGCTCCCGATTCTTATATCATACATTATCTTCCCATCGGTTAAGAGTGATATAAAACGTTCAAATGATGGCTCTGTATATATATCGGCTTTATTGAAGTAGAAGAGTTCCTTACCTCCTTCTTTTTTCGTTTGGGCAGTTACATATAATAAGTTCTTTAGCTTCTTTGTTAGTGCTTTTTGAATGTCTTGATAGGTGTAACCTACGCTACAATCTAACAGCTCTTTTGTATTTAAGTCAAATACTCCTATTAATATTGTCTTGGCGACAGGGTTGTTTAGGAGTTTAAAAGAATATTTCTTCATATATGTGTTATAGCTATTTGCAAACATAGACGTATGCAAGCTATTTATAGATGGTGCATCTTCATAAGGTGTGCCAAATTTATCTTTTAAATAAGCATTCGCACGTTTGGGAAATGAGGGGCTTTTAGTGAATAGGGTAACGTAAGAGCATGAAGCGCCGCGATGAGATTTTATTTCGAATCCAGCTAAATCGGGCTCGTCTAAATTGTTCTCGACAACTCCGATGTAATCTTCAAATGTTTTTCCAATCCCAGTATTGTTGGCTCTATTGCTTGGAACATATTCCAAGGATTTAACCTCTTTGAACTTTGAAATAATAAAATCCTTATTCTCCATAACGTATTATATTAAATATGAGTAAGTCAATAATATCTCTATCTTTGGAAAAATCTTCCTCTGATATGAATAGCTGTTCTATGGTAATGTTGAAATAGTGGCATATTTTATAGATCTGACTAAGGGTGTACTTATGTGGAAATTTAGGGCTTTCTATACTCCCTATTAAGCCCGGAGCCACTTCGAGGAGATTCGACAACTCTTTTTGGCTAACATTGTTGGCCTCTCTTAGCTCCTTTATCTTAAGGATGATTTCAAGTTGATACTCGGTCTTTCTAATCATTATTGTTATTTTTGCCCAAAAATATAGTTTTATATATGCTTATGTACTCACAATATGTGAGCAATTGAGTATATTTGCACTCACATAATATAAGTAAGGAAGGTATGTACAAAAGAACGATTGATAATAGGTGGAGCTTTAAGGATGCCGATACCAAAGAATTTACTCATTGCTATCATGCGTATCCTGCGATGATGATTCCCCAAGTAGCAAGAGCTCTAATAGAGGAATATAGGCCAGAGGATGGAGTTGAGCTACTTTTTGATCCATATATGGGAAGCGGTACATCGTTAGTTGAGGCTTCTATAAAAGGTATAAACGCGATAGGAACAGACCTTAATCCATTGGCTAGATTGATGAGCCATGTAAAAACAACCCATTATGATTTATCTTGTATCAGAGATACTTTTTCAATGATGCAAGCCTTGTTCTTTGAGTATTCTGAAGATAAGGTCAAGAATAAGAATTTCGATAATATTTCTAATTATACTTATTGGTATTCCAGAGATAGCCTTTTGCGCCTTTCTTATATTTATCAAGTAATTAATGAATGTGTGGCTTTGGATTTCGCTGATTTCTTTAAAGTTCCTCTTTCCGAGACTGTTAGAGAGGTGTCGTTTACGAGGAATGGAGAATTTAAGCGGTTTAGGATGAAGGAAGAGAAAATTAAAGACTTCAAACCGGATGTCTTTCGATTGTTTGAAGAAAAGGTTATAAGAAATATAAATGGACTTGAGGAGTTTAATAGTATAAAATATCTATGTAATATAGGTATCTATGACTTTAATAGTACTATAGAAATCCCTTCCGATATAATACAGCCGAATAGTGTTGATATGGTTGTAACCTCTCCGCCTTATGGCGATAGTAGAACAACCGTTGCTTATGGACAATTTTCAAGGTGGGCAAATGAATGGTTCAATTTTGAAAATGCTAAAACACTAGATAATCTCCTAATGGGGGGACGAGTTCAGAAAGAGGAACTTTTTGAGACTAAAAGCATTAAATCTGAACTGGACGAAATAAAGAGCATTGACCCAAAGAGAAATTTGGAAGTGGTCTCGTTTCTTAATGATTATAGCTGTTCTATAAAGAATGTCGCGTCTGTAATAAAGAGTGGTGGAGTCGTTTGTTATGTCGTAGGGAACAGAACGGTTAAGGGGGTTCAAATTCCATTAGATTACTTTACTGCTGAAATGTTTGAGAAGAATGGTTTTACACATATCGATACTATTGTTAGAGAAATACCTAACAAAAGGATGCCTTCCAAAACAAGTCCTACTAATGTGGCAGGGAAGAAGGTTAGCACGATGTGCAATGAATATATAGTCATATTGGAGAAGAAATAAGGAAAGAGGCTGTTTTATTTGACTGAATTGATAGCCAATGGCTCCTAGTGTCGAGTTCTTTCTTTTTGACAGTTTGTAATCTTAACGCCCGTAGAATCGATTATTGCGGGGGAATGTACAGTCTACTCTTAAATTTGAGTTAAAATATATTTAATCGCTTGTTGGATAGTTGGATATCAAAAGATGCTCTTTTGTTCTAGCGAAACTAGCTCATCCTAATTCCTATTTTATGGGATGAAAAACCTATCTCAATGGGTTACGATAGGGAAGTGACAGGGTTATGATGGCTATTCTTGATAGTTCACGACCCTATTCTTGACTATTCACGATGCCCAACGGCACTATTGGCGTTGCCAAACACGACCGATAGCGTAGGCTTTTGTCGATACTCGTGTGTAAAAAGTAGTACTTTGCCGCATAAAACGCCGCTTACAACCTCCTTTTTCCCATTATCTTGCCTCTTTTACGAATAGGCTATGTCACGATATGCGCTTTATTTCAGTCAAAAGGATTGTATAACTGTTGTTTTACTGACAGGTGGATTCTTGCTGAATATAACCTGTCTCAAAACAGGCTTACACTGAAAGTATTCCGGCATTAGATAAATAACTTAGAGCGAAATAGTCTGTGTTGAGAGTAAATAATAAATAGATTATTGGAAGTGGGAAATAAGCTGCTTTTAATGTACGTGCGTACATTCTTACGCCGCATGGTTGAAGATGCAAAACGGTTGTTTGGTATTGACTCGTGGCGACTCTGAATTCAATGCCGCTAAGACTGGTTCTGACGGTGCCTTGATCTTCAACGCATACCAGAAGACTGACGCTGAGGATATGGTAACATCTATCGAAGGCGCTGACGCTGAAGGCGTATCTATCGTAGCGGTAGCTGTTGACGGCGAGGAAGCTGTAAAGGCAATCGTGAAATAAGAAATAAACGAAATAAGATAATCATACGATTCCCGTGCGGGTATCGATCCAAGTAATCCGTGACGGATGAACAGGCGGGAATTGGATTAATATTAATACTAAAGTAATAAATTAAAGTTCATCCGTAAGTACTTCCGTGAGGATGGAAGCGGATAAAAAAACAAGTCCTTGGCAATGTGTTCGCATGCCGAGGACTTCGTTTTTATACTTGCCTTCGTCAGACCTAATGAGTGTATGAATTGTTTAATTCTGCGTAAGCAACTCGGTCAGCCTCTTGACCCCTTCCGAGGCCCCGGCCTGTATATGCTCAATATCGTTGCGATAAGTACGTACATCTTTCGGGTCGATCAAGTAGATCGGTTGGCCCCGGCGCACGTAGTTTAGCAATCCGGCGGCAGGATAGACGTTTAAGGAGGTACCGATAATCACGAAGATATCACAATCTTCCACCAGCTTGATGGAAGGCTCTATCATGGGTACCGCCTCTCCAAACCATACGACGAAAGGACGTAGCTGATTTCCGTGAGGGTCCTTGTCACCCAGATGAATATCCGGGTTCTCCGGTGATAGATCGTAGGTCGTGTCCAGATCCCTTACGGAGCATGCCTTCATCAACTCTCCATGCAGATGGATCACGTGGCTGCTACCCGCACGTTCATGTAAGTTATCGATATTCTGGGTAATGATCCGTACGTCGAAATCTTTCTCCAAGGCGGCTAGGCCGAGGTGACCGGCGTTAGGTTTCGTATTCAATAGCTCTCTTCTACGCTGGTTGTAGAAGTCGAGAACCAATTTTGGGTTAGCGGCGAAGCCTTCTGGTGTAGCTACCTCTTCTACACGATATTTCTCCCATAACCCGTCCGAGTCACGGAAAGTGGAGATGCCGCTTTCCGCGCTCATTCCCGCTCCGGTAAGTATGACTAACTTTTTCATCTGTTACTTGTTTAAAATGTATAGATGTATATATTAATAGTTACGAAGTTACGACTTTATCTTGAAAAAGCGATGAATAATTACATTTCATCGCTTTCTTTTATATCCCAACCGTTAATTTTTATATCGATCGGACTATAACCATTGAATGATATTTCAATTGTAAAATCATGTTCATTTTCTAAATTAATATTGGGATTTTTCCCAAGAAGTTCTCCGATAAGGTTTTCATCGTAGCAAACTGTATTTGTTTCATCCACTATCTGTAAACGTGGTATCCGGTTCTTATCAAGTTTCATTACATTGAAATCAGCGGTTAACGTATTACTCTCTTTTGCGACCCTCATATAAACAGGTATATAAAGAATCGGATCGTCATGGGCGAACAATGATGAATATCCATATTTACCATTGTTGTCTTCAATATAGATGTTATGAGATATGTCCTTATCCAAATTATGAGCAATAACACGGATATGATTTGTAATCTGTTTTAGATTTATCCAAGCAATCATTTTTTCGTGTTCATCCAATGCTACAGTCTCGTGTATCCCATGATATAGTAACTTGGGCTGATCTGTAACTCGGTTATCCGTATCCCGTTTCAGGAATAAGAAAAAATCTTCTATATGTGTTTGACCCGGTATGCATGTTGTTATTCCGTAGGTTGCCTCGTTATAACCCGCCCATGTTACAAATTGGTAACTTCCTTGTTTATAAGGAAGTTCCAATTCGTAATTATCATCGATCCATATCAGAGAATCATTTATTTGTGAAACGAAAATACCTTTGTCATCAAAAATGAATACAGATAACCGATCAACCCCATTTTTGTTACTTTGGGTATTTGTACCGGTCGGATACCGGAATTTAAGAACGATGCCGGTATTGTCCGGAATGCATTCAGGTAAATTTTCTTTTATACAGCTCGTCATCGTGAACGACCATGTAATTAATACTATCCATTTTAAATAGGCTTTCATCTCACAGATAAATTTTAAGAATTCATAGATAGTGGGCTATAGATCATAGTCTTCTTCATAGACTTCCCATGGAGTTATTTCTATATCAGTACTTATCCATGTTTCTGATTTAATCACCTCTCCGGTATCGAAATTGTCTGAAGGATTTCCCGGAGCTTGTATGCTATGGATGTTTACCTTAAAATACTGATTCCGGTAAACGTTATAAGGTGCTTGAGGTGACGTAGCATTGGCATTGACGAAAATGTGGAAGTAACAGATACCATTTGTAAATGTATTCTCATTCAATATGTATGTTCCGTTGTAAAGAGGCATCCCCGGAGTATTTTTACTGCAAAGATCGGCATATTGTTGTGCTATAGTCCCATTTACAAAATAGTTGGCAATACCGTCGGCTGTTCTGACTACATAGAATGTTTTGTCGGAATTATTGGGATTACTGATAATCGCAAAATCTGCCGGTTGGGTTGGGCTGGGATTTGAAGTCGATATTACTTTATCTGGCGTAAACACTCCGCTGACACTAATAAAAGTCGTTCCGTTTACTTCTGTTTGATCCAAGCTGTATTTGAATGAGTTCTCAGGTGCGTAGGAAAAAGTGACCGGATCGTCCGTTGAAGTATAGGTGTTTATGGCGTCCGACCCTCTTTCGAAATCCGATACGGAATAATTTTCCCAATTATAGTCCTTGATAATCCCGTCTCTTTTATCCTGTATGAAATAGAACTTTTTATTCAAGTTCCTCCAACCGAATTTTATCTCCGTCATGTTTCCTCCTCCGTTTACAACAAAGTCATTAGCTTTGAATACTGCTGCTTTCGCTACAACGCGGGAAACCGGTATAGCCATGCGATTCGTTTGGGCAAGGCTTTCATTTTCATATAAGTTTGCAGCCGGGGTACTTTCCGGATAACTCGTGTTGAACATGACAAAGCCATTTGTCAGATCTGCCAGTTGCGAGATTTCTTGGGCAAATTGATTGTAACTGAATGATCCGAGTCCATTGGCTGTGATATAGTTGACCATATCTGTATTGAGGTTCACTGCTGCAAAAATATATTTATCGGCTTTTTTAGTTTTGATAGCTCTGTTTGTTACCCAAGTGGAGCTACCGGGAGATTTGGGGGCAAGAGAATTGTCGTCTACCGTAAATTCGGCAACTGTCGGAGTATTTGGGGCATCGGTATCGTAGATAAATACATGTAAGGTCTTGACCTTGTTCTCGTCCGCTATTCCCTGATCAATGGCACGGCCCGAAGCGGCTTTCGTCATAGTGGTGTGGGGAATATTGATAGCGATAGAGGTATATGCGTCCGGCATATCGGCATTCGGGTCTTTAGCAGATCCTTGAGGAAGCTCGTTATCTTTACTGCATGCAGTGATAGCTAATGCCGCAAATAACGTAATATACAAATTGTTTGTTTTCATATGCCTATATTTTTTAGTGAATACTTATATTATTATTTAATTCATCCGGTTTGGCCCGGTTGTCCTATAGAACACCCGTTCTGTCCAAATAGTTATATTTTCTTGGGAAATGGAAATTCTTTAAAAGACAATGAGTTTGGTTGATGGAACAAAGGGAGGAGGATTTGTGTTCTATCTGAAAAATGCATCATGAGAAAATTTATATATATCCTGGTCGTTTTTCTTTTTTTTATATCCTGTAATGACGAGACAGGGATATCTGTCGGAAATGATGTAGGTGGTATAAAAATGAGATTGGTAATAACGAGTCCGTCTTCTACCGTTTATTCTAAGACAAAAGCTGAGATTGATCAGCCCACTCATGAGTCTTTGATTAGTGAAGTTCAGGTATTGGTATTTGAGGACCAGAAATACCGGTATCGGGTACCTGGCATATCTATCAGTAGTAATATGGCACAAACAACATTCACGGTACTTCTGAAATCAACCTCCTTGCCTGTGGAATTGCTTATTTTGGCAAATACTGACGAAACTGTTGTTTCCAATGAACCGTCGTTGGACGATAGTAAAGAGGTCGTAAAAAAGAAGATAAATCGGGAGTTTGATAATTTAGTTTCCAATTTCCCGATGTATGGCGAATATAAATTTCCTGCCGGACTGTCATCCACCGAAATGCAAGAAATCACCGGGATAAAGATGTTGCGCTCCATAGCCCGTGTGGATGTTGTTGCTACCGAAGCTGCAAATTTTAAACTGGCGGGAGTAAAAGCATATCGTGCTAATAATTCGCTGCAAGTGATTCCCAATGAAACGGGTTCTATGAAAGTAACGACACCAAGCGTTCCCGACGGAAGTATGGCAAATGTAAGCAGCCGTATGTTTTCGGTCTCAGAGGAGGATCGGAATGAATTCTCCGCACAACTTTATTTGCCGGAGGTCAGTTCTCCAGCCGAAGGCGACCGGGTGAGCAGTGCGACGTGTATCGTTGTAGGCGGTTACTATAATGGAAGTGAAAAGATGAGTTATTATCGTATGGATTTTGACCCGGACAATAAAGAGAATGCTTTTGGGCAAATCTTGCGTAATCACAAATATATATTTAATGTGAAAAAGGTTTCCGCTCCCGGATGGGATAATCCTGACGATGCGGCGAACAATCAGTCTGCACATATTGTGGCAGAAGTGCGACAATGGGATGATAATACGATCGATATGTCTTTTGACGGAGAGCATCATTTCGGAGTTTCCTCCCGTGAAATCATATTGAAGAATAAGGCTGGTTCTAAAGCTACTATAGAGGTGTTTACCGACTTGTCCGACTACACATTACAGTGGGCGGATGAGAATGGTATGCCGATTGGAAGTGAGGGGCAATCATTGTCAAATGATTATTTTACCGTAGAAAAGAATCTGGACGGCAGCCAGTTAGTTGTAACGGCCTTACAGAATAATATGTCTGGCGATGCTGGGCCGGTCCAGAACTTTGTCATTACTGCTCATCGGTGGAAAATCTTGGTGGCGATCAAGCAAAAATATAGCGTAGCAGCCAATACGGTAATTAATTTGTTGACATTTAATGTCGGCTTAGGCAGTTTAGGTACTAATATTGTTGCTTCGGTACCTCCCGACGCACGTGCAGACGGTTTAAGAGGCATATTGGATAATCAAAGTAATTTCGGTCCGAACGGGAATGTCGTCTGTGGAGGGTATAATCTGATACGGTCCAACGTTAGTAATAATAGATTGACAGATGCCCTTTTTGCTGCTTTTGATGTCGTATATGTCCATTATATGAGCAATGGTTATTTTGGAAATGAAGATGCGAAGAAAGTACATAATTGGTTGAATGCAAAAAAGAATCGTGTGCTAATCGCTTCTTATGACGCTGCGGATGTAAGTAAATATCTGATCGATGAATTTTTAGGAGGAAATAGCAATATAAAATTTTTGACTGTCAATAATGGTGAGTTTACCGTAGCTCCATCAAGTGCGGATAATAGTTTCTTCACTTCTACTGGACCTTTTACAAGTGGATCTTATACTCCGGTCTCTTCGAGTTTCTCATTTCGTAACTACGATGCCTATCATGGTGAGATACTTTTGAACACTGAGTCGGCAAAAGGAATCACGCCACTCTTGACTGGGAAGGCTGGTGGTATCGTATTAGGAGTAGACTATTCGAGACGGATCGTTTATATAGGAGATACGGATTTGGGGAATTCTTCATCTGGGACTGGAGGTACAAAAGATAACCGGATAAATAATACTTCAGGAGAGATAAATAATGATGCTTCCAAATTGATAGCCAATGTTTTTGCATGGATAACCAATGTCGTATTATATGGGGAATAGGGAAAAGACTGAGGATGTATGTCTTTTGTTTGTTCTAAAAAGATTTGAATGAAATAAAAAGTTCTTACAAAATGCTGTTATACGATTAAAAGCATTACTTTTGTGGCTTATAATTAGTTGAACAAGAAAAAAGAATGGATAAAGTAAGTTATGCGCTTGGCTTAAGTATCGGAAATAATTTCCAGAACTCAGGCATCAAGGATCTTCAAGTGGAAGATTTTGTACAGGGATTGAATGACGTCTTAACAGAGGCAAAACCTGCTCTTAGTTATGATGAGGCAAAACAAGTGATCAATGATTACTTCATGAAGCTTCAACAAGAGAAACTGGAAATCAATAAGAAAGCCGGTGAGGAGTTCCTTACTATCAATAAGCATAAGGCTGGTGTGGTAGAGTTGCCTAGCGGTTTGCAATACGAGGTGCTGAAGAATGGTACAGGCGCTAAACCTACGGCGAACGATAAGGTAAAATGCCACTATCACGGTACGTTAATCAACGGTCAGGTGTTTGATAGCTCCGTACAGAGAGGCGAGCCTGCCGTATTCGGTGTTTCACAGGTAATCCCGGGATGGGTAGAGGCCTTGCAGTTGATGCCGGTCGGTTCTAAATGGAGATTGTTTATCCCGTCTAACCTTGCTTATGGCGAGCGTGGGGCAGGTGAGGCTATCGAGCCGAATAGTACATTGATCTTCGACGTTGAGTTATTAGATATCGAAAAATAATATATAAGAGTTAAAGAAAAATGAAAAAGTTAAGTGTATTAGTCGCTACAGTGATTGTAGCAATGGGCGCATCTTTCACCTCTTGCGGTGATTCTCACAAAAGCGCGAGCTTGAAGACTTCCATCGATAGCGCAAGCTACGCTATTGGTATCAGCACAGGTGCCGGTTATAAGGAAAACTTAAAGACTTTGCCGGGTGGCGAGGCTAACGTAGATGATTTGATCGCTGGTTTTATCCAAGCTATCAAAGGGGATTCTTCTGCGATGAAGATGAATCCGCAACAGGCTCAACAATATTTGCAGACTTACTTCGTAGAGGCTCAGGCTCGCGAGGCTAAGAAGACAAAAGAAGAGGGTGATAAGTTCTTGGCGGAGAATAAGACAAAAGAAGGCGTTATCACGACTGAGAGCGGCTTGCAATATAAGGTAGAGAAAGAAGGTACAGGCGCGAAGCCAACCGCTACCGATAAGGTAAAAGTTCATTATACCGGAACTCTATTGGACGGTACTAAGTTTGATAGCTCCGTGGATCGTGGCGAGCCGGCTGAGTTCGGTGTTGGCCAAGTAATCAAGGGCTGGACTGAGGGCTTGCAGATCATGCCGGTCGGTTCTAAATATATCTTCTGGATCCCGGCTGAGTTGGCTTATGGCGAACGTGGCGCAGGACAAGATATCAAACCGAACAGCGTATTGAAGTTCGAGGTTGAGTTGCTTGACATCGTAAAAGAATAAGTAGCGAAGAAATAGAAACGGAACGTTTGTAAGATAATAGGCGGGCAAATTATGCTAAAAAGCATTTTTTGCCCGCTTTTATTATTTATTGATTACTTTTTTCTTTCAGAATGATATATGATTCAAATTTATTATATACTTTTGATACATTAAATCTGAATGCATATAATAAAGCGAATTTAAAATGGAGAAGATAGACAAACTGGACCGGCAGATATTGAACATTATTTCAAAGAATGCTAGGATTCCTTTTAAAGATGTTGCCGAGGAGTGCGGTGTATCTCGTGCAGCTATTCATCAACGGGTTCAACGCATGATTGATATGAATGTGATCGTTGGCTCAGGGTATCACATCAATCCTAAAATATTGGGGTATAATACATGTACCTATATCGGCGTGAAATTGGAGCGTGGATCTATGTACAAGGATGTTGTCCCGGAATTCGAGAAAATACCCGAAGTGGTAGAATGCCATTTCACTACGGGTCCGTATACGATGCTGATCAAGCTGTATGCCCGTGATAACGAGCACTTGATGGAACTTTTGAACTCTAAGATTCAGGAGATACCGGGTGTTACGGCTACAGAGACCTTGATTTCTTTACGCCAAAGTGTTAAACGTGAGATCCCTATTTGTAATATCAATGAATAAGACGAAGAATTATACATGAGCCCGGCCTATTCCAGTGCCGGGCTTTTTTGTTTATTCGGCGGTATCATCTATCTTTGTAATTCGTAATTGTGTGAGGTTCTATGAGTAAATATATAGGAATATTCGTTTTCGTATTCAGTTTGTTTTCTTTGGGAGTACATGCCGGGGAAAGTTTTCGTTTTCGGGTGTATTTGAAAGATAAAGGGGATTCCGGTTATACGCTGGATAACCCGGAGGAATATCTTTCCAAGGAGTCTGTCGAGCGACGGAACCGGCAAGGTATATCGGTGTCGGAATCGGATTTGCCGATCGCTCAAGCTTATCTGGATACCTTGTCCGCCAATGGAGGAAAACCGGTGCTGGAGAGTAAATGGTTCTCTACGGTCGTGGTGTCCAGTCCGGATAGCTTGGTCGCTGAGCGTCTCTCGCGCCTCCCGATCGTGGATTCCGTGAAATGGGTCTGGAAAGGTGACGAGGAAATCGATATTCCTAGGGAGGAGAAAGATACGACACGGTTTATGCCAATAGATAAACCTGAGAAATCGCCTTACGGTTATGCCGAGGAGCAGATCAAGATGCTGAACGGTATCAAATTGCATGAGGCAGGCTTTAAGGGTGAGGGTATGCGTGTGGCCGTGGTCGATGCCGGTTTCATGAACGTGGATCGGATCAGCGTATTTGATTCCTTGCGGTTATTAGGAACGCATAACGTGGTTTTCCCCGGTCGAAGTGTTTTCATCGGGGATGATCATGGGACGAAGGTCTTATCTTGCTTGGCCGCTGATGCGCCGGGCTTGATGGTCGGTACGGCTCCCCAAGCCGAATATTGGCTGATAAAGAGCGAGGATAGCCGTTCGGAGTTTCCCATCGAGGAGGATTATTGGACGGCAGCTATGGAATTTGCCGATAGCGTGGGAGTGGATGTGGTCTCTTCTTCGTTGGGGTATTTCTCTTTTGATGTAGAGGCCCTGAACTATCATCAAGATCAATTGGACGGGAGGACTTCCTTGATCAGTCGTGCCGCTAAGATGGCTTCATCAAAAGGGATCTTGTTGTTTAGTAGCGCCGGCAACGAGGGGGGCGGTAGCTGGGGAAAGATAACCTTTCCAGCGGATGCCCCGGATATATTGACAGTGGGCGCTATCACGGATCGTAAGAAGAAAAGTAATTTCAGTTCTGTCGGCTTTACAGCGGATTACCGGGTGAAGCCGGATGTGGTTGCCTTGGGTACGGGCTGTTGCGTGATAGATCCTACGGGGAATATCCGTTACGCGAACGGTACCTCTTTCGCTACGCCGATCTTAGCGGGGTTGGGTGTTTGTCTATGGCAAGCGTTTCCCAGTCTGACGAATAAGGATATAATCTCTCTTTTGCAGCGTTTCGGCAGTAAGTTTGAGCAACCGGACGCTGAGTTGGGATATGGCATCCCGGATGTGTACAAAGCTTATAAACAGGAGCGTAAATATGCGGCCGAATCTAAATAACTTATCGGGTGAGAAAGAGGCTCTATCTTTGTTAGAGCTGAATACCCGCATACGGGGTGCGTTGTCGAGGGCTTTCCCGGAGACTTGCTGGGTGCGTGCGGAGATGAGCGATGTGCGGGTGAATACTTCTTCCGGACATTGTTATCTGGAGTTTGTGGAGAAGAATGCGCAGACCGGGCAATTGGTGGCCAAGGTACGAGGGTCTATCTGGGCGAAGACATTTCGTATGTTGAAACCTTATTTCGAGATGGAGACCGGTCAGATGTTCGCTTCCGGCTTGAAAGTGTTGGTGAAGGTGTCTGTTGAGTTCCATGAGTTATATGGATTGAGCCTTACGGTGCTTGATATCGATCCGGCTTATACGTTGGGGGATATGGTGCGTAAGCGTATGGAGATTATCCGCCAATTGCAGGAGGAAGGGGTCTTTACGCTGAATAAGGAATTGCCTTTTCCGCTACTTCCTAGGAGAATCGCTATCATTACTTCTCCGACGGCTGCCGGCTACGAGGATTTTATGAATCAGTTGACACGGAATAAAGGAGGTTATCCGTTCTATACCAAATTATTCCCCGCCTTGATGCAAGGAGAACGGACGGAGGCTTCTGTAATAGCGGCTTTAGACCGGATTTATCAACATCAAGATCTTTTTGATGTGGTCGTGATTATCCGTGGGGGTGGGGCTACCTCGGACTTGAATAGCTTCGATTCTTATCTGTTGGCGGCGAATTGCGCTCAATTCCCTTTACCGATTATCACGGGTATCGGGCACGAACGGGATGATACGGTCGTAGATTTGGTGGCGCATACCCGGATGAAGACACCGACCGCTGTCGCTGAGTTCCTTATTTCTCGAATGGATAGCGTAGGTGAGGAGTTGGAGAATTTGTGTCAAGACGTGAGTTTATTGGCTATGGATATTCTATCCCGCCAGAAAAACTATTTGCAATTGGTCGCTACCCGTTTCCCCTCTATCGTGACAAGCCGGATCGAGCGGAATCGTTCGGGACTGCAAACAATCGCGAGTGGTTTACCTGCGATGGCATCGGGCTTGTTATCACGCCGCCAGTCGGTGCTTGAGAATACGGAACTTCGCTTGCGAAACGGTATTACCTCTAAACTCTCCGAGGATGTGCGTTTTATCCAGCTTACGGAACAGTTTATCAAGATGGCTTCTCCTGATTATATCTTAAAGCGAGGCTATAGCTTAGCCTTGAAAGATGGCAAGATTATCAAACATGCCTCTGATTTGCGAGCCGGCGAAGAACTGACGACTCGCTTCATCGATGGTGAAATAAAAAGTATTATCAAACCATAGAGGGTGGTTTTATAACCGTCCGATAAATACATAATTAATATGGCGAAAAAAGAAGAAACATATAACGAGGCGATCGAGAAACTTCGTAAGATCGTGGCTGAGATCGAGAATGGAGACTTAGATGTCGATATCCTGTCCGAGAAGGTAAAAGAAGCTACCCGTCTGATCAAGCTCTGCAAGGAGAAGCTGTATAAAGTGGATGAGGAAGTTAAAAAAGTTTTGGAGGAATTGGATTGATGGATAAGTACGTCTTGATCGTTGCCGGGGGTAAAGGGCTTCGTATGGGTGGAGATCTGCCGAAGCAGTTTATTCCTATGCGGGGGAAACCTCTTTTGATGCATACCTTAGAGGCTTTTCATCGTTGGGATGCTTCCGCACGTATAATCCTTGTGCTTCCGGAGGATCATCAGCCGTATTGGAATATGCTTTGCAAGGAAATCGGCTGCAAGGTCCCGCATGCGATCGTGAAAGGGGGAGATACTCGCTTCTTCTCGGTTAAGAATGGGTTGGATTGGCTTTTGGCGGAGAGGCGTCGGAAGGGGGAGGAGGATAGCGGTCTGAGTTTGGTCGCTGTGCACGATGGCGTTCGTCCTTTCGTCTCTCCGGAGGTTGTTGAGGCCTGCTTTGATAAAGCGGCTGTCACGGGAGCCGTTATCCCGGTTGTTCCGATGATTGATTCCCTGCGTGAGACAGATGAAAAAGGGAGCCATCCGGTGGACCGTTCCCGCTATATGGCTGTACAAACCCCGCAAGTCTTCCTTCTGGAATTATTGACAAAAGCCTATGAGCAACCTTATTCGTCTTTATTTACGGACGACGCTTCCGTGGTGGAGGCGATGGGGCATGCGATTGATACGGTTCCCGGTGATCGTGAGAATATCAAGATTACCACGCCCTTTGATTTGTTAATAGCGGAAGCGATGTTTGCCCGGTAAACCCTAAAAACTCATAGACGTTATGCTGGACCTTGATAAGCGATCGATTACGTACTTGCCGGGAGTAGGACCCAAGAAGGCGGATATCCTGCAAAAGGAAGCGGGGATATCGTCGTATGAGGACTTGCTCTTTTATTTTCCTTATAAATATATAGATCGCAGCCGGTTTTATAAAGTAGCTGAGATCAGCGGGAATATGCCTTATATCCAGTTGAAAGGCCAGATTCTCTATTTCGATACGCTAGGCGAGGGGCGGAGTAAACGGCTGGTTGGTAAGTTCTCGGATGGTACGGGCACGATCGATTTGGTCTGGTTCAAGGGCTTGAATTATGTGACGGATAAGTATCGTCCCAATACTGAGTATATAGTTTTCGGAAAGCCTACGGAGTTCGGGCATACCTATAACATACCGCATCCGGATATCGACTCAATGGAGCAAGCTGATCAAGTGGCGAATGGCTTGACTCCTTTCTATAATACCTCGGAGAAAATGAAGAAATCTTTCTTGAATTCCCGGGCGATCCAGAACCTGCAATATACGTTGTTAAGCTGGCTGAACTGGGAACTTCCGGAGACGCTTTCCCCCGACGTATTGAAACGGATCCATATGATGTCTATGACAGAGGCGATGCGGAATATCCATTTCCCGGAATCTGCCGCTAAGTTGCGTGATGCCCAGTTACGTTTGAAGTTTGACGAGCTTTTCTTCATACAATTAAATATATTACGTACTGCTAGTGTTCGGAAACTGAAGCTAAAAGGGATCATATTCCCGACGGTCGGCCATTATTTCAATACGTTCTATAAAGAGTATCTTCCTTTTGAGTTGACGAACGCCCAGAAGCGGGTAGTCCGTGAGATCCGGATCGATATGGGTAGCGGGCGGCAAATGAATCGCCTGCTGCAAGGTGATGTGGGGAGTGGCAAGACTTTGGTAGGCTTATTGTCTATGCTATTGGCGATAGATAATCATTGCCAAGCTTGTATGATGGCTCCTACCGAGATCTTGGCGACCCAGCATTATGCGACGATCATGGGATTCCTGAAAGATATGGACGTGAAGGTCGCTCTTTTGACTGGATCTACCAAGAAGAAGGAGCGGGATAAGATATTACCGGCTATTGCCAGCGGTGAGATCCAGATCGTGATCGGGACGCATGCGTTGATTGAGGAGACGGTGGTTTTCTCTTCGTTGGGATTAGCGATTATCGATGAGCAGCACCGTTTTGGTGTGGAGCAACGCTCACGCCTTTGGATGAAGAACGCTATCGTGCCGCATGTGCTGGTGATGACGGCTACCCCGATTCCCCGTACTTTGGCGATGACTTTGTATGGGGATCTGGATGTATCGGTGATCGATGAGTTACCTCCGGGACGTAAACCGATACAAACGCTTCATCGCTATGATAATAAAAAGGCGCAATTGTATGAGTTCCTTCGGAAAGAGATACAAAAGGGGCGTCAGGTTTATGTGGTATATCCGTTGATTGAAGGAAATGAGAAACTGGATTATAAAGACTTGGAGGCCGGTTTTGAGACGTTCAAGGAGGTTTTCCCTGAATATAAGGTATGTATGGTACATGGCCGTATGAAAGCGGCGGATAAGGATACCGAGATGCAGAAGTTTATCTCCGGCGAGGCGCAAATCTTGATGGCTACTACGGTTATAGAGGTTGGCGTGAACGTGCCGAACGCATCCGTCATGGTGATCGAGAGTGCTGAACGTTTCGGCCTCTCTCAACTTCATCAGCTTCGTGGCCGGGTAGGACGTGGTGCTGAACAATCCTATTGTATCTTGGTCTCATCCTATAAACTAAGTAATGATACTCGTAAGCGATTGGAGATTATGGTGAACAGTACGAATGGCTTTGAGATCGCTGAGGCGGATCTCCGTCTCCGGGGACATGGAGATTTGGAAGGTACCCGACAAAGTGGCGAGGGGATAGACCTTAAAATAGCGGACTTGGCGGCCGATGGACAAATACTTCAGTATGCGCGGGATATCGCTCAAGGAGTTCTTGACGAAGACCCCGAATTATTGTCCGAACAGCACCGGATATTGAGCGAAAGGCTCAAAACTCTGTTCACAAGGAAGATAAATTGGGGAATGATTAGCTAATATGTTGTGAAACATATTGTTCTGTAAGTCTTTGATATTTAGCTTGTTTATTCGCTTGTTTTGCTTTTATTCAAAGTCATTGCAGAAATTTTTCGTTAATCAATTTTGTCGGCTTATTCAAATTTCCGAACTTTGACAAGTTGACAATCAGGCAGAGATGTCGGGTATTGCCGTTTTATCCTGAATTATAAGAATGAAAGTTATCAAAAAATGAGTATAAGGACATTTCTATTCATTTGTTGTGCCGCTGTGATGGTATCGACTGCTAATGCGGAGAACCCGGTGAAACCGGAAACTCCGGAGACTCCCAATCATCCAACCCACAAACTTATGGACAAGCGTGTATCTGAGTTAATGGCTGACCGTGTTGGCTTTAAGAAAGATATGGCTTTGAAGGAGCTTGCGGAGATTAATGAAAAAGCGGAGTTGGAGGCGAGAGAGAACTTGATGTTCCCTGCCGATGAATTATATGGCGAATGGACAAATGAATGGGTGAATCCTTTCCGGGGTAAAAAGGTAGATATGCCGGATTCTTGCGTAATCGATTGTTCTACTTTTGTCTTGCCTATGGACTCTATGACAAGGGTCACTTCAAAGTATGGTCCTCGCCGTAGACGGATGCATAAGGGGATAGACTTGAAAGTGCAAATTGGAGATACGATCCGTGCGGCGTTTGACGGCAAGGTGCGTATCAAGAATTTCGAGCGTAGGGGATATGGCTATTATCTTGTGATTCGCCATCCGAATGGTTTAGAGACTGTATATGGTCATTTATCTAAATTCTTAGTAGGTGTGAACGATATCGTACGGGCTGGAGATCCGATCGCTTTAGGGGGAAATACAGGACGCTCTACGGGATCTCATTTGCATTTTGAGACTCGTTTTCTTGGACAGGCTATTAACCCGGCTGATATTATTGACTTCGAGAACTCAATACCTCATCAGGATCAATATGTGTTTCGTAACGTCAAGATTAACGGACGTAAGAGCAATATCTATACATCTTCCAATAGTCAGATGGTGTACCATCGTGTAAAATCCGGTGATACCTTAGGTAAAATCGCACGTATATATGGTACGACAGTGAATGAGCTTTGTCGTTTAAATGGATTGAAATCTACTTCTATGTTACGTATCGGCCAGTCCATTCGTTGTAGTGCCGGTGTGGAAACCGCGGCTAAAGCGACTCCAAAAGCTCAAACTCAAAAGAAATCGACTGCTTCCGCATCTTCTAAGAAAATCACGGTACAGGCAAGTTCTTCCGCTACCGCTTCTTTAGGAGAAGACACGAATACAATGAATGATGTGGAGGCTACTTCGGTTTATCATCGTATTAAATCCGGTGATACGCTTGGCGCTATCGCTAAAAGATACGGTACTTCTGTTAGTAAACTCTGCGAATTGAACGGTATCACAAAGACTACCGTGTTGCGTTTAGGACGCTCATTACGCTGTTCATAACGATATATAAGATGTAAGGAAACGAAAAGGAGCCGCTTATAAAGTGGCTCCTTTTTGTTGTAACCTCTTTTCATTTATCTTATTAGCTTTTGTTGTCTTGAATTTTCGAGAACATCTACGTCTTTTTTCCTATATTCGCGGGTATAATCTAGGATAGTATGCCAAATACAAAGGAACAATTCGAGCAAGTGATCTCCCTGTGCCGGGAGTTGTTCGAGAAGAAGTTGAAAGATTACGGGCCGTCGTGGAGGATCATGCGCCCCCAGTCGGTTACCGATCAGATATTTATCAAGGCGAACCGTATCCGTAGCTTGGAGATCAAGGGGACGAGCATGGTGGACGAGGGAATCCGTCCGGAGTTTATCGCTATCGTTAATTATGGTGTGATCGGCTTGGTCCAATTGGCGTTGGGATTTGCGGATACGACCGATATCACGATAGAGAAAGCCTTGGAATTATACGATAAATACATTGCGGAGACGAAGGAACTGATGTACGCCAAGAATCATGATTATGATGAGGCGTGGCGCAGCATGCGTATCAGCTCGTATACGGATCTTATTTTGATGAAGATTTATCGGACTAAGCAAATCGAGAGTCATGGAGGCAAGACGCTCGTTTCTGAGGGAGTGGACGCCAACTACATGGATATGATTAATTATGCCCTCTTCGGTTTGATCAAGCTGGAGTTTGGTGAGGAGTGAGCTACATGGAATATAAGGAAACCGTAAAGAAAGTGATCGCAGAGGTCTGCCGCCTGTTACTGGGAGTAGTCTTTATCTTCTCCGGGACGGTGAAGGCTGTCGATCCCATGGGAGGAGCCATTAAGATTGGCGACTATCTGACTTCCTTTGGGCTGGATAAGCTGCAACCTTTTACGGTATTGATCTCCTTCAACTTGTCCGCTCTGGAATTCATGCTGGGTGTCTGTATGCTATTAGGGGTGTACCGGCGGTATACGACCTTCTTGACCTTGCTGATGATGTCTTTCATGACGCCGCTGACGCTGTATCTGGCGATCTTCAATCCCGTATCGGATTGCGGTTGCTTCGGGGATGCCTTGGTGATCAGTAATTGGCAGACCTTCTATAAGAATGTCGTACTTTTGGCCGCCGCTATTTACGTGTTCATCCATAATCAGCGGCTTTTACAAGGCTATACCTACCATGTCTACTGGTTCGTGGCTTTGTGGTCATATGTCTTCGCTATCGGTTTCGCTTACCGGAATTATAATCATTTGCCGATCTTGGATTTCCGTCCCTATAAGTTGGGTGCGAATATCCCTGCCTTGATGTCGATACCGGAAGGTGCGCCCGAGGATGAATATGCGTATTCTTTTATTTACGAGAGGGATGGCGTACAGAAAGAATTTTCTTTGGAGAACGCCCCGGCCGATGATAGCACGTGGACTTTCGTGGATTCAAAGACCAAGCTGATCAAACAAGGATACGTTCCCCCCGTTACCACATTTCATATTTATAATGAGAATGACGCAGACGTGACTGATGAGTTGCTGAACGACCCGAAAGGTCTCTTTCTTTTGATCGCCCCCCGTCTGGAGAATGCGGATGATGAGCGTATTGACGAGATCAACAATGTATACGATTACGCCTTGGAGAACGGTTTGGGCTTTTATTGCGTGACGGGTTCTTCCGCCGAGGCTATCGCTACATGGAGTGATAATACCGGTGCCGAGTATCCGTTTCTTATGGCCGATGATGTCCTTTTGAAAACGATCATCCGCTCCAACCCGGGATTGGTCTTGCTGAAGAAAGGTACGATCTTGATGAAGTGGCATTACAACGATATTCCACAGGAAGAAGACCTGAAAACGATCGTAAACGGCTATCTGGAAGGAAATACCGACTGGAAAGCGAAAGAAGATGCCCGGCTAATAACCAACCTATTAAGTTTTACCGTACCTTTGTTGCTGGTTTGGGGATACGATGCCTTGCGCAATCGCCGTCGCCGGAAAGGAAAAGAATCTGAATAGAGATTTATTTGTATTACATATTTAAATTATTAAGTTATGAGAAAGAATATTGTTGCAGGAAACTGGAAAATGAACACTACTCTTGCTGAAGGTCTTGCTTTGGCTAAAGGTTTGGACGAGGCTTTGAAGGGTAAGACTCCGAATTGCGATGTGATCATCGGTACTCCGTTCACTCACTTGGCAAGCGTTGCTGCCGCTATCGATACAAACAAGATCGGTGTTGCCGCTGAGAACTGCGCTGACAAGGAAAAAGGTGCTTATACAGGTGAGGTTTCTGCCGCTATGGTAGCTTCTACTGGTGCGAAATATGTGATCTTAGGCCACTCTGAGAGACGTGCTTATTATCATGAGACTCCGGAAATCTTGAAGACGAAGGTTGAGTTGGCTTTGGCTAACGGTTTGACTCCGATCTTCTGCATCGGTGAGGTTTTGGAAGAGAGAGAAGCCGGTAAGCACTTCGAGGTAGTAGACGCTCAGATCGCTGGTTCTTTGTTCGACCTTTCCGCTGAGGATTTCGGTAAGATCATCTTGGCTTACGAGCCGGTATGGGCTATCGGCACGGGTAAGACTGCTTCCGCTGAGCAAGCTGAGGAGATCCACGCTCACATCCGCGCTACTTTGGCCGCTAAATATGGCAATGAGGTAGCTGATAACTGCACGATCCTTTACGGTGGTAGCTGTAACGCCGGTAACGCTAAGGAATTGTTCGCTAAACCGAACGTAGACGGTGGTTTGATCGGTGGCGCTTCTTTGGCCGTTGACAAATTCATGCCGATTATCGAGGCTTTTTAATTAATTCATAATAAGAAGGTATCTTTCCCCTCAATGAATGGGGAAAGATACTCTTTTTAATATTCTATCTATGAAAAGAATTCCTTGTATCTTATTGCTATTTGCCTTTATGATGGCCGGTACTTCATCTTTATTCGCTCAGACGGCGTTGGAAGGTGAGCGTTCGACCATATTCGATGCGTTGCAGAGATCCGGTTTGGGAAAAGGCGAGGTCGTTATCAATCAATCCGCCGCTATCCGCGAGATGGTGGGTGAGCGTATGCGTGGAGCGAACGTGGAGACGACAGATAGCCTTACCTTCTTGAAGGTACAAGGGTATCGTACGCAGGTATTTTCCGGTAATAACCAACGGGTCTCGAAAGACGAGGCTTTTCGTAAGGAGAAGGAAATCAAGGAGCTTTTTCCAGAGATCCCGACGTATGTCACTTACAACGCCCCGTTTTGGAAGTTGCGTGTGGGAGATTTCCGCTCGCATGAGGAGGCCTATCATATGATGCGCCTGTTGATGGGTGCTTTCCCGAAATACGGGAAGGAAATGTATATCGTACGAGAAGAGATAAAAATTCCCCTAAATTAAAGAGAATGTCAGAAGTAAACGAAGAGACGCTACGTGCCCGGGAAGCTTTGGCCGGCCATTATAAGGAAGTATTGGGTTTGCTGGGTGAGGACGTGGAGCGTGAGGGTCTGCTTAAAACGCCGGAACGTGTAGCGAAAGCGATGCAGTTTTTAACCAAGGGATACCATGAGGATCCGGAGGCGGTACTCCGTTCCGCCATGTTTCAGGAAGAGGATTACAAACAGATGGTTATCGTGAAAGATATCGATTTCTTCTCCCTTTGTGAGCATCATATGTTGCCTTTCTTTGGCAAGGCCCACGTGGCTTATATCCCCAAGAAATATATTACGGGCTTAAGCAAGATCCCTAGGGTAGTGGATATCTTCGCCCGCCGCCTTCAGATACAGGAGCGTATGACGATGCAGATCAAGGATTGCATCCAGAGGACCTTGGACCCGTTGGGCGTGATGGTCGTGATCGAGGCGCAGCATATGTGTATGCAGATGCGTGGCGTGGAGAAACAAAATTCCTTGACGACTACCTCTGATTTCACAGGCTTTTTCCAACAAGCTAAGACGCGCGAGGAGTTTATGAATCTGATCAAGCATAACCGCTGATGACTTAATACAAGTCGGCATGCGTACCAGTATCGGTCATGATCAAGACCAGTTCGGTATCGTTTTGTTGCCATATTAAGAGCCAGTCGCTTTTAATATGGCATTCCCATAGGCCCTCAAATTTACCGCTTAGTTTATGGGGGCGATATTGGTTGGGGAGCGTACCGGTTTCTTGAAGAATATCGATAACCCTTTGAAGTAGATGAAGTTCTAATCCCCTTTTCTTACACGTTTTAAGATCTTTCTTAAAATTCGTGGTGTATTCCAATCGGTACATGGGTCAACCAAGGATTTGTTGAAACATATCTTCTGCGTTTTTCGCTTTGTGTGTTCTTCCGGCCTTGATATCCTCCAGTCCCTTCTCTATACCGGACTTCTTCCTGCTGATATTCCAACCGAATTTCTTGGCCAGTTCTTTGAGCAAGGCCATGTCTACCTCCGGTAAGGTAATTTCTACTTTCTTGACTGTCACTTCCATATCTTGGGTTGTTTATAGATTGTATGTGACAAAAATACGTTTTTTTATTGAATTGATAATCATCTTTGAGAGATTTCGAGAAAGACGATCGAAGGATATGACAATCTGTTAGGATTGACAATTTGTAATCGGAAGTCTCGGAGAATCGGTTTTTCCGGGCTAAGGTACGTCTTGTGCTTGAATTTGAAAAAATAAATCAGCAATCGGTTCATTGATAGAGCAATGCCGAAAAATAGCCTTTTGTTCTAGCGAAAATAATTCATCGTAATTCATATCCGATGGAGCAAAAGGAGGGAAAAACGGTGTTACGATAGGGCTATAAGGAGGTAAGAATGCCCATTCACGACTACTTACAACCCTATTTGCGACTGCTTATAATGCCCAATGGCACTACTGGCGTTGCTTAACGCGACCGTATGTGTAGGCTTTTGTCGCCTAATGTGTATCGAAAACGGTCTTTTTCATTGGAAAAGCACTGTTTATTGTTATCTCCCCTCCTTTATCTTGTGATTCCTGTGGAAATGAGATGTTATGGAAAAGCTCTAATACTACTCAAAAAGACAGAAAAGCCTCTTCGTGGATGACTTTATGGAAATGAGAATTTTGCTTGATCAACAGCTGGAAAAAGCGTTTAGAAGTGAATAACTAATCACTTCTAAAGCCGTTAGTTATTCACTGGGTATACTCGTTAGTTATTCACTCGACAAGCCGCAAGTTATTCACTTCAGAAGGCAAAAGTAGGAGATTTTACCTTTCATCCCCCGGATACTTCCGTTGGTCACAATAATTTGATTGGATATTCCTGCTGATGTAATTTTGATATAAAAACGACATGAGCAGGAATTTTTTTATAGTAGTTCTATTGACAATTGGTTCTTTTAGCGGTTGGGGACAGGTCGATACGATAGCGGACCAGAAGCTACAGGAGGTGGTGATAATGGCTAAGCTCCCTACGGTAGAGATGAAACCGGGGAAGATGACTTATAGGCTGGATGCCTCTATCACCCAAAGCCAAGGGAATGTCTACGACGTGTTGACCAGTTTGCCGGGAATCGTGATACAAAACGATGGCACTATTTTCTTGAATGGTCAAAACGGAGCGAATATCTTGATGGATGGTAAGCCGACCTATTTATCGGGGCAAGATCTTGTCAACCTCTTAAAATCGACTCCTGCCTCCATTACAGATAAAATCGATTTGATTACGCAGCCATCGGCACGTTACGACGCTAGTGGAAACTCCGGTATTATCGATATACGTACGAAGAAGATATTGCGAAGGGGAATGAACCTTTCGGTAAATGGTAGTTATGACCAAGGTAAATATGGGGAAGGTTTCGCTTCTACTACCTTGAATCTGCGGACGAATAAGTTCAACTTCTATCTCTCTTATTCCTATTCCCGGAAGAATGATTACGATGATTTGTATGTGGAGAGAAGCTATCTGGAAGGTTGGCGGCCGGAAGGGGAGACCGGGCAGATGACGCAATCTTCCTATCGAACTTGGAAGAATAAGTCAAACTATTATCGTTTCGGGATCGATTATCAAATGTCGGAAAAGACTACGATAGGGCTTTCCACGGATGGAAATCTGGCGGGTAGCAAGGTTGAGGGAGACATGAACTCATCCATTCCTAAGCGATCTCCGCAAACCGGAGGTTTGCTTCGTACCTTGAACGACCAGAATCGTTCGCGGGATAATTTTACGGCTGTTTTAAGTTTAACACATACCTTTAACTCCGATGGCGGGGTCTTGGATGCCTCTATGGACTACTTGCGTTATCGATACGAGGAAGATCAATATTTGAATAGCCAAGATACCTTGTTTGGGGATATGGGTGGAGGAATCCATTTATACTCCGGACAAGTGAATCTGGTGTGGCCTTTCTCGAAATCCTTCACGTTCCATGCGGGCGCCAAGACCTCTTTCGTCTCTATCGATAATAACGCTGATTATAATCGGCTACAAGGCGACTCTTGGCAGTCGGACCATGACTTGAGTTGTGATTTTCAGTATGACGAGAATATAAACGCAGGCTATATACAGCTTGACGCCAAATTCTCTTCGGTAAGTCTGGAGGCAGGTCTTCGTCTGGAGAATACCCGTATAGAGGGTGAACAGTCGGGTAACGCTTATCAAAGAGACTCCTCCTTTACCAATCATTATACACATTTATTCCCTACGCTTTCTGTTCAGTATGCCTTGAGGAATGGGAATAGTCTGTCGCTTACTTATGGCAAACGGATTGTCCGTCCGAATTACCGGGACCTGAATCCGTTTGTATATATCCACGATGAGTATACGTATGATAAAGGTAACACCTTATTACGCCCGGAATTATCCGATAATCTGGAACTGGCCTATATATATGGCGATTTATTCCGGGTGGGGCTTGCTTTCAATTATACGAAGGATGTAATTATCAAGAGCTATTTGGATCAAGGGAACTATGTTGTTTATGTCTCACCGGAAAATCTCTCTTCCCGCGTCAGCGTAGGTCCTCGGCTCAGTACCTCCCAGTTACCGCTAACCTCATTTTGGAACGTGAACGTCAGCGCATCCTGGATCTATAACCGGTATCGTTTGCCGGAGAATTATCAAGTAAAGGTGAATGAGAGATGGACACCGAATATCGGGATCTCGAATCAGTTTAACTTTGCCCGGACTTGGAGCGCTGAACTTATCGGTTTCTATAATGGGAAAATGGCGGCGGGACAAGCTACGATCTATCCGTTATGGCAAATAAATGCCGGTATCCAGAAGAAGATATGGAAAGGCCGGGGAACGATCCAGTTATTCGCACGGGATATTTTCCATTCAAATGTATCGAGAATGAGCGTGATGACTCCCACCCAGCACGCTTTTATAAAAGAGCGGATGAACCGGACGGTAGTCGGTATTTCATTGACCTATCGTATAAATCGTGGTTTGGAGGTGAAAGAATCTCGCCGGAAGCATAGCGTAGATGAAAGTAAAAGAATAAATTTGTGAAACCTCTAGACAAATGGTTTATGAAAAAGATATATAAGTGGGTATATGCCATGATTTTTGCGGTCTCTTTGTATTCTTGTATCCGCTGGGTAACGGATTATACGAAAGAAGGACACTATTGGACACAGTCCTTGGGGAATAGTATCTTAGAAATCGTGATCCTTGCTTTTGTCTCTTATTTGTTTTTTATTTATTTCAGATGGCAGATCGAGAAGAGCCGAAGAGCGAAAGAACCGAATAGATGGAAATTTGTTTGGAGATCGTATGGAATGCCTTTCTTATTGATTATATTGGGTGTGAATGCTACGTTGGCAATAACCCGTATATTTACCGGTGATGCTTTCCATATGGACGATATAATAATCGCGAACGTGATAGGGTGTTTGTTTGCGTTTATGGTCTATAATGTTCAGCGAGCTCAAGTATTGGATAAAGATTACGCCGAGCAGCGTATCCAACTGGAAAAGATCAAGAATGATCAATTACAGACGGAATTGAAGTTCTTGAAATCCCAATATCATCCTCACTTCTTGTTTAATGCGCTTAATACCGTTTATTTCCAGATTGATGAAAGTAACAAGGCGCCTCGTCGCACGTTAGAGATGATATCCGAACTCTTGCGTTACCAACTGTATGGCGGTAATCAGAAGGTCAGTATCCTACAAGAAATTGATTATTTGAAAACTTATATAGCTTTGCGTAAGCTTCGTATGAGTGAACGCCTGCGGTTGCGTGTAGAGTTTCCGCCCGAATTGAATGAACTGAATATTTATCCGTTACTCTTCCTCCCGTTGGTAGAGAACGCTTTTAAATACGTAGGTGGCGATTATCAATTGGATATTATCATGAAATGGGAAAATAACCGGATCAGTTTGTTTATACGAAACTCCATCCCCGAGCTTTCAGCGGAGGACGAAGCGTTGCGTAAATCGGTGGATGAACGGCAACGTAAAGGCATCGGTCTGGTAAATTTACGCCGCCGATTATCTTTGTTGTATCCCAATAAGCACCGTTTGGAAACCCGGAAAGAAGAGACTGAGTTCGTAGCGGAATTAATGATTGAAATAGAAGATATATGACAATAACCTGCGTGATAACAGATGATGAGCCGATGGCCCGTAAAGGATTGCAATCGTATGTGGAGCGAGTGGATTTTCTCTCCTTGACCGGTGTATGTGAGGACGCTATCCAATTAAATACCCTGTTGAAAACTCAGCAGCCGGATTTACTTTTGTTAGATATCGAGATGCCTTATCTTTCCGGTTTGGATTTATTGGCGACCTTAAACCAGCCTCCCAAAGTGATCGTTACTTCCGCTTATGAGCAATATGCCTTGAAAGGGTATGAGCTGGATGTCGTGGATTATTTGCTGAAGCCTATTTCCTTTGAGCGTTTCTTAAAAGGCGTGAATAAGGTGCACGACCTGTTGGCTCGGGAGAATACGCCGGATGCGGATGCCTCGTTCTTCGTGAAAAGCGAGAAGCAAATGCGTAAGATCTACCTAAGAGATATCTTATTTGTAGAGGCGTTGGAAAATTATGTTAGTATCTATACTACTTCCGGTAGAGTATTGACCCATTCAACCTTGAAGCGGATCGGGGAATCCCTACCCGATGATCAATTTCTCCAAACGCATAAATCGTATATAATTAATGCGGATCGTGTCGATCTGGTAGAAGGGAATAGATTACGTATCGAATCCTATCAAATCCCGATCGCCCGTAATCTCAGAGATGTTGTATTTAAGCGTATCCTTAAGAATACGTTGTAATTATATGACTGTAGCTAGGTCATAGAGATGCGGCACATGCCGCGTCTCTACAACTGGGTATTTTGTTATTTGAATAACATTGGGGCGAATTTTGTGAGGTAGATGCGCCAGTTTTTCCAGATATGGCCGCCGTCGCTCTCGTAGTATTCGTATTTGTAGCCGTTATCGTCTAGTTTCTTGCGATAGTCTACGTTGTTCTTGTATAAGAAGTCGGTCTTGCCGATGGCGATCCAGTATAATTTCGGGTGCTTGCCGAATTGTACTTTCAGCTTCTCATCCATATTCTGGTAGATGGGAGATTCGGAGCCTTCACGGGGGAGGATAGCGGCAGAGAATAATCCTACGTAATCGAACATATCAGGATATTGCTTAGATATATGCAAAGAATGGAAACCGCCCATGGAAAGTCCGGCTATCGCACGGCTGGATTTCTTTTTTTCCACACGGTAATTGCTCTCGATAAACTTAATGACATCCGGGAAGCTGCTTTCCATGCTACCCTCCATGGTTTTAGGTAGTTGCATATTCGGCTTAACTAAACCTAGGCTGGATTCTCCCGGAGCGGCCTCTTGATCCGCGTTTCCGTTTGTCATAACCACGATCATCGGTTTTGCCTTACCTTGGGCGATCAAATTGTCTAAGATCTGGGCCGTACGTCCTAAGGCGATCCAAGCTTCCTCGTCGCCACCCATGCCATGTAAGAGGTAGAATACCGGATATTTTTTGCCACTTGTCTCATAGCCAGCCGGCGTATAAACGGTAATACGGCGGGTCTTTCCCAATGTCGGGCTCTCATACCAACGGCGAGCGACCGTTCCGTGAGGAACATCATTAACGCTGTATAAATCGCCCTGTCCACCCTTGATGATAAAGATATTCGTAACGGATGCCACGTCACGGTTCAGATAGACATTATTAGGATCTGTAGTCTTTAATCCATCGACAATAAAGGAATAGCTATATAATTCGGAGGGAAGAGGTTCCGGTGTGGTATATTCCCAAACGCCTTCTTTACCTTCCTTTAAATCAACGGTACCGGGTACATCCACTAAACCGAACTGAGTCTCCATCTTCTGTGTGGGAAGGAAATCTCCTGTTACCTGCACCTTGATCGCTTTGGGTGCCATGAACCGGAAGGTTACGGTGTTATCCGGATGAATCTCCGGAGAGATGATGTTCTGACTACCCCAAAGGGCTTGTTGGGCGAACGTGATCACGCTGATCAGCATGAATACGGCCAAGATTGATAATCTTTTCATAATGATAAATTTATTAATGGTATTACTGAGGTCTAAAGATTTTTACAAATGTAATGAATAATCTGTTACATGAGCAATAAATAGGCTCGATAATGTGTGTCTTTCGTGACGGGGCATAATGAGAGGTAGCCTTCTTGAATCCTTCCATTCGCAAAGCGAAGTGGATAAGTCTCAGACATGAGGCGGTGTTTCTCGAGAGCTTCTCCGGCTTCCTTCTCGTAAGAAACCCGGTAATCGCCAACAGCCCTAGGCGCTACATAATGCTGGAATAGACGTAAAGCGACCATTCCCATCGTGTACCGCATATTGATCTCAATGCAGGGATGAATAGCGAAAGATCCATCCTTTTGTCTATAGGCCAGCATATCCACACCTATACAGCCCGCGTAAGTAGATCCGTACACTTCTTGTAATACAGAGCCTACCGCCTCTTGGATGCGGGAATAGGTTTCTTCGCCCGTGAATCGGGTGATGCGAGAGAGCATGGTGGATTGTTCCTCTAGGATGTTGCCTGTATAGGAGCCTCGCTCCTCGGTATTGAAAACGGATAATCCCTCGTAACGGACAGTACCTTGCCCGTCGGAATAAAATTCCATGGCGAAATCCTGTACTTTGTCTAATCCGCTTTCGATACTGATCATTCCTTGTTTGTTGAATGCGCCCTCTATCCAGTTTTTCGTTTTTGTATCCGGTTTTCGTTTCTCTACCCATAGCAATCCCCGTCCGGAAGAGGAATAGGGTGTTTTTAATACGAAGGGAGCGTTGCATAAGATCATGTATCTCTCCACCTCCCGGATTTTCGTGCAGAAACGAGGCGCTACCGGAATAGGGAGATCGGGTAGGAGGGCCTGTATCTTTTCCAGACATTCCGCCGCCGTTTGCCTACCGGTAAGGCGAAAATAATCCTCTTTCCAAGTCGGGACGGATAGCCGGACTTTTGCCTTGTCCCTCAACTGCTCGAATAAATGAAGACTATGCGGGGAAAGTCCCCACGGGGCTGCGTCCATAGGAGAGAGGTAGGGAGCGTTTTTCATCAGCATCGCTTTTGTTACAGGTATAGGAGCCGGGTGTAGGTCTTTGGGCAAATGGGCGAAAAACGGAGGGGTTGCCTTACTATCTTCCAGATAGACAAAATCATCCTCTTCCGCATACCAAACCGGCAGCAGCGCCAAGTCTTTTTGCATTTTACGGACATTTGTCGGTGCCGTGTAGTTCTGTGTCCCTAAAAGTACGGCCGTCTCGTGGCCGGGATTGAAATAATGTATCCGTGACATAAAAGCGTAAAAACAACAAAGCCGTCTTTTTAAAGGACGGCTTTGCTCGGGTTTATGAGATTGTTATTCCAGATTCTCGTCGATGGCATCGATCTTCTTGACTGTTAAAGCCATATCCTCTTTCAGTTTTTCGATCTTGCGTTCCATTTCTTTCAGTAAACCGCCGCCGCCCTTGGAGGAAATGCTTAGGAAGCCGATGTTGTTCTCGTAAGTCTGAAGCTCGTTCTTCATGCGCTCGTACATACGCATCAACTTATCACGCTCGCTGAACAAACGGCCTTTACCTCTTTCGCCGCTGGTCATCTCGTTTAGGTTGTTGCGGAACGACTGCATCTTGCGATCGTTCTGGTCTACCTTCAAGCGATCGAATTGTTGGTCAACCGCCTCGTGATATTCCTTGTAGATCTTATCTTTCTCCTTGAACGGTACGAAACCGATCGTGTTCCATTCCGCCATATAAGACTTCAAGGTCGTGATAGCCTCATCATGTCCAAGGCTCTCGTCCATGCCCTTAATCTTAGCGATCAACTCTTTCTTAGCGGCCAAGTTGGTCTGCTCTATGCTCTTTTGGGAAACAACGTTCTTATTCTTTTGCTCGAAGAAATAATCACAAGCCGAGATAAAACGTTTCCAGACAGCGTCGGAATGCTTACGGGCTACCGGTCCGATCGTCTTCCATTCTTTCTGCAAAGCGATCATCTTATCCGTCGTATCCTTCCAGTCCGTACTATCCTTCAAAGCCTCGGCTTTCTCACATAACGCACGTTTAGCGTCGAGGTTTTTCTCCATATCGCTCTTGATCGCCTTGTAGAACTCGCTTTTCTTCTCGAAGTAGACATCGCAAGCGGCACGGAAACGTTCGAATATCTTTACATTATATTTTTTCGGAGCGAAACCAATCGTCTTCCATTTCTCTTGCAAGCCGATTACCTCCTTATTCTTTTCTTCCCAATCCTTAAACGATTTCAACGCACTGAAATCAATCGCCTCGATTTGTTCGCAAATCACGGTCTTCGCATCCAGATTCTCCTGCTCTTTCGCTTTCAGTTTCTCGAAGTGCTCTTGGTGACGCTTATTGATCACGGTTGAGGCAGCTTTGAAGCGAGCCCATAAATCCTCACGCAACTCTTTCGCCACCGGCCCGATCTCACGCCATTGCTGGTGCAGCTTCTGAAGCTGGTGGAAAGCGGAGATAACATCCGGCTCATTACCTAGTTTCTCTACGGTTTCGCACAAGGCGGTCTTCAATTCCAGATTCTTCTTGAAGTCGTAATCACGGAACTGATTGTTTATCTTGATAATATCATAGAATTTCTCGGTGTAGATCTGATAGTTCTTCCAAAGCTCGTTCACGTGCTCTTGGGGAACGGCCTTCACCTCTTTCCATCTTTGTTGGATGTCCTTGAAAGAGTTGTATAATTTATTGAAATCATCTTGGCTTTCGCAAAGCTCTTTCAACTGGTCGATTAACTGCAATTTCAAAGCGTAGTTAGCGGCCTTTACACGCTCTTCCTCGGCGAGGATAGCGGCTCTTTTCTCTTTATAAGAAGTGAGCAAATCCTTGATCTTGTTCTCGGTTTCGTCAGCGGGAGCTGTAAAATCCTTTTCTTCGCCACCATCAGCGATGAATTCCTTCTTGAGCTCTTCCACCTCGTTACGACGGATCTTGTAGTAAGCCTGTTTCAAAGCCTCTACTTCTCCACGGGAAGTCTCTACGGAAGTCTCAACAAGTTCGGTTAACTTAGCGAGAATTTCTTCTTTGGTTAATTTACCTGCGGCAATAGCAGCGTCCGCCTCCGCTGTATCGTTGGCTTCAACGTCTGCGGTAGCATCGATTTCCGGCGTCTCAACCGGTTTTTTAGTTTCTTCCAATTTCCCGGCTTCTTCCGGCAAATTAGTCTCAAGAGTGTCCTTCATATACAATCGCTTTTAAGAAAAGGATAAATACATTCCTATATCAAGTCACAAATTAAACTAAATATTTTTGGATTACAGCATTTCGGGGAAATTATTTATCTAAAAAGTCATTTTGGATACTAATAGATGTTAAGGTTGGCCTATTTCTCTTGATTCCGGTTGTAGAGACGGGGCATGCCCCGTCTCCCACCGTCTACTTATACTATTTAATCTTATTTATCCCAAGAAGGAAATCAATACGCCGGCAGCTACCGCCGAGCCGATCACTCCCGAGATATTACTAGCCATGCAATATTGCAAGACATGGTTCTTCGGATCATATTGCAACGCGATCTCATTCGCCACACGAGAGGCCATTGGCACGGCGCTTAAACCCGTGGCTCCGATAAGCGGATTGATTTTCTTCTTAGTGAACAAATTGAAAATCTTAACGAAGAAGATACCTCCGGCGATAGACAAGGCGAATGCCAAGAAACCGCCGATTACGATACCGATTGTTGTTAGGTTCAAGAACGCTTCCGTGGTCATGGTTGCCCCGACGGATAATCCGAGGAAGATCGTGGCTGCGTTCATGATACTGTTGGAAGCGGCATCGAACAGACGGAACGTATTGGTTCCGATCTCTTTTACAAGATTACCGAACATCAACATACCGATCAAAGGAACGGAGCTGGGAACAAACAGGGCGACTACGGTAGTTACCACGATCGGGAAGATAATCTTCAATACACGCAAATTCTTGATCTCCATGTTAGAAGGGTATTTCTTCTCTTGTTCCTTCATGTTGATCTGTAATTCTTTCTTAGAACACAGTAGCTTAACGACCAACGGGATGATAACCGGTACCAAAGCCATGTAAGAATAAGCGGCGATAGCGATCGGGCCTAGCAAATGCGGAGCCAATTTAATGGTCGTGAAGATAGCCGTCGGGCCATCGGCGCCACCGATAATACCTAAAGACGCTGCCTCTTTTGGTGTGAATCCCATCAAGATCGCTACCAAAAGCACCGTGAAGATTCCCAATTGAGCCGCGGCGCCGAAAATGGATAGGCGAAGGTTACGGAGCATCGGTCCGAAGTCGGTCAACGCACCGACACCCATGAAGATAATCGGCGGCAAGAAGCCCGTCTTGATCAACATATAATAGATGAAGTTCATCAAGCCAAGTTCGTGTGCGATATCATGCAGCGGCATTTCCCAGATGTTTCTCATCACGCCGTGTACATTAACCAACCCATTCTCATCCGCTTGAATCACTCCCATATCGCCTCCGGGGAAATTGGCGAGCAATACGCCGAACGCGATAGGCACGAGCAATAGCGGCTCGTATTGTTTCTTGATACCGAGGTAGAGCAATACGAACGCTATGGCATACATGATCAAGAACTGCGGTTCAGCAATGATATTGCTGAACGCAGTCATCTCATATAAGTTTTGAAATATCTCGTTCATTATTGAATCGTCATTAATACATCATCCTCAGATACGGCATCACCGGAAGACAGGCAGATCGCCGTGATCGTTCCCCCGAACTCGGCACGTACGGCATTGTATGTTTTCATGGCTTCCACGTAGCAAAGGACATCCCCTTCTTTCACTACGTCGCCCACCTTCACCGGGGTATCGGAAGCGTTCTTTACTAGGAAGAATTTACCTTCCAGCGGAGAAAGCACCTCTTTCCCAGCGCCTGCGGGAACGTTTGTTACCTCTGGGGCTGTCGGGGCGGGAGCCACTGTCGGTTTAACTTCCGGAGTTGAGCTGTTGGTATCACCAAAAGCGACGGTCACATGGTAAGCCTGTCCGTTTACATCTACGGTCATGACTTGCGGAGTCGTCGGCATCGTTAATGCAGCGGCAGGTGCCGGAGCCGGTGCGGCAGGAGTGGCGGGTACCGTCGGTTTACCGGCGTTCGCTTTCTCTGCCTTACGTTTTGCCACGTCTGCCTTAAACTCGACCTTGGCCTTTCCAGAGCGATATGCCTCGTATTGAGCGGGGTGCATGGCGTATTCGAAGAGTTCTTCCTCGTCCTCGCCAACTTCCCATTGTTTCTCGTTCATCAACTTGCGGTACTTATCCAACGCGTCCGGGTAATTGTCTTGAGGATTACCTTCGAAGAACTTACGTCCCTCGGCTTGCGCCTTCTCGATAATCTCGGGAGCCAACGGACCTGGGAGTCGTCCGGCTTTTCCAAGGATCATATCCCAGATATCATCGGCGATCATGCTCCAGCGGGCTTTCCCCTTCTCCATCTGCATGACGTTCATCAAAGCTAGGTTCTTCACGTATTGGCTGAATGGAGTTACCAATGGAGGATAACCGACACGTGGCCATACGTAAGCTACCTCGTCGAACAACTTGATCAATAACTGGTCTTGAGACATCAGCGGTTTGTTGTTCTTTATATTGCTCTTGTTGATCGTCTCTAGGTTCTTCTCAAGGTCTGCCATCAAGCTACCCATCATACCGCCCGGAAGTCCCGGTCCGATTAGCAAGGAATTCATCAACCGGTTCTTCGGGCTGATATACAATCCCAAGAAATCATCCATGAATTCTTGAACCAAGGCACGAACCTTCATATAAGCCTCCATATTGATCTCGGGCACCTTATAACCGGCGTCCTTCAACATAGCCTGTACGGTCAGCAAGTCCGCGTGCCCTGTACCCCAAGAAAGCGGCTCCATACCTACGTCGATATAGTCGCAACCCGCGTTACAAACCTCCATGATGGAAGCTACGTTAAAGCCGGGACCGGCATGGCTATGATATTGGATAGGGATCTCTGGATATTTTTCCTTGATATTGGCTACGATACGGCCTAATGTGTACGGACGTCCGATACCGGCCATATCCTTGATACAAATCTCATCCGCTCCGAGTTCGATCAACTCGAATGCCATCTTGGTATAATACTCAACCGTATGTACCGGAGAATGCGTGATACACAAGGAACATTGTGAGATCATACCGGCCTCTTTTGCGTATTTAATAGATGGGGCGATATTCCGTACGTCGTTCAGGCCGCAGAACGTGCGGGCGATATCCGTTCCTTGCGCTTTCTTTACCTTATAAAATAGCTGACGTACATCGTCGGGTACCGGGCTCATGCGAAGGCCGTTTAACGCACGGTCCAACATATGCGTCTGAATGCCTGCCGCATGGAAAGGTTTTGTCCATTCACGGACCGCTTTATTAGGATTCTCGCCGAATAATAAGTTGACTTGTTCAAATCCTCCGCCATTCGTTTCCACCCGGGCGAAACAGCCCATCTCGATAATTGCCGGAGCGACTCTGGTTAGTTGGTCTACGGTCGGGACATACTTTCCGGCGGATTGCCACATGTCTCTGAAGACCAAACTGAATTTGATTTCTCTTTTCATGATATTAATATGTATTATTTATACTTTCTCAATTTTGATAACTTTCCCCTGTCCACGGGTCACGGCACTGATTGCCGATACGATGGCGGCTGTCTCCTGTCCGGAAAGGCTACCGATCGCGGTGGTTTGCGTTGGAGTGGCCGTTTGTACCCGAACGGCTGCCGCTACTGGTTTCTTCGCTATGATCTCTTCCGGCGCGTATTTATTCACCAAGACGATAAGTCCTTTCCCCAGATAGATAACGATCAAAAGGATAGCAAATACGGTGGTCATTCCAACTACCATTAACAAAAGTCCTGTCTCTATATTCTCCATATTCTATATTTGTGGCTAGCTTAAAAGGTTTCTACAAAGGATTGAGCAACTTTCAGCCAAATTAAAAACAATCGCAAAATTATAAAATACTGGAAAACGATCTGTTACATTTTAATTAAAAAAATGAAAATAAATAAGCGAAACGGCCTTTTCGGTGAATGATTGTCAGCTTGAAAAAACACGTACGTGTTTTTTCCGATGCTTGTACGGCTGAAAATTCAAATATATTACCGTAACTTTGCGGTGGAACTCTAATAATGTAGAACTATAATAATTAAGGAATAAGACCATGGGAAATTTCTTTACATCTTTATTCTCTTCTTCCAAACCGGCCGAGGCGACGGAGGATAAGGCGAAGAACGAGCAGAAGAACTTTGATATCTTGAAATACGACGGCGTGCGTGCCCAGAAGATGGGAAAACTTGCTTATGCGATCAAATGCTTTACGGAGGCGCTGAATATACAGGAGGATTTTGAGACGATGAGCTATCTCGTCTCCGCTTATACGATGGCGAACGAGCTGGGGAAAGCCGAGGACGTGTTGAACCGGATGGTTGAGATGGAGCCGGATCATATCGCTACCCGCTTGACTCGCGTTAACTTATTGTTTATGTTGGATAAGGATGCGGAGGTCATAACCGATTGTTTGCACGTGATCGAGCTAGAGCCTTCTAATCATGTCGCTTATTTCATGATGGCAAAAGCGAAGAAAGCGACGAATGACGTATTTGGCGCTATCGCCGACCTAACGAGATCGATCTCCTTGAAGGAGGATTTCGCCGATGCTTATTTATTGCGTGCAGAGATTCTTTTAGGACTGGGACAAGCTAAAGAGGCGCTGCCCGATGTGGAGAAAGCGATCGAGATCGTGCCGGAGGAGGAAAGTTCTTATTTATTGAGAGGACGTATTCATATGGCTTTAGGGGATATCGAGGCTGCGAATTCTGATTTCCAGCAGGTCCTAGATCTAAATCCGTTTAATGAGGATGCTTGTATCTTATCTGGTCAGTTATTGATCGAGCAAAAGAAATATGACGAGGCGATCGCTTTCTTTGACGAGGCGATCGAGACGAATCCGTCTTTTGCCAAGGCTTATAGTGAGCGTGGGCGAGCCAAGAATCTGAAAGGAGATAAGACCGGTGCGTTCGAGGACTTGAAGAAATCTTTGGAACTGAATCCAGAAGGCGAAGAGGCCCAGAAGATGAACGGACAGCATTCGAATTTCGATAATATGTATAAAGGGGGAATCTTTTGATCAAGGTAACCACATTTTCAATCCCATTGGATACCTCTAGTTGTAGAGACGTAGCGTACTACGTCTCATCCCTTCAAAATGGTAACTTAAAGTAAGGACATACTACATTCCAAGACAAATTCCATACAATAAGTATATGAATGACATGGCTCTGTAAGTTATTGGACATTAGTGTCTTAAAAATACGATTGTGTTTTTCGCAAAAGACGTACGTGTTTTTTTGAAAAGTCGTAAATGTTTTTCGAGAAACACGTACGACTTTTTACCGAATCATTCGATAGAGAACAAGAGCATACATAGAAATATACGATAAGCCTCCCTTATCACTGGATCTTCTCGTATGAAACAGTACATCAAAAAATCTCTGGAAACGAGTTTATATTTTTTCTCAGCGTAGGTATCTCTATCGAAATGATAGGATTCTCTATCGTTTATTTCAGCAAGCCTCAAATTGCTAGTTTTACCCCTTAAAGTTGAAAGTTCCGCCTATTCCCTACATTAATGTATCCATCTAATTTTGTCCGTGTAAAAAGTTCACAAGCTTGATTTTGGAAACTTAGTCCCGATAGGACTAAATACTTTAAACAGGCTTAAGTAAAGAGGATATACAAGAAAGTATCAACTCTTTACCCTACAAGAAAACAGGTAAGGATGATTTTCATAAGTTCTTCTCTAAAGGGGATGGATTTATATAAGAGATTATAATATAAGGATTTAATAATAGGGCTAGATTAAATAGTCCTATCGGAACTAAAACGATCCTTATATTCTAAACAACGAGGAATAAGTTAAACGAATAAAATATAGGGACATGAAAATAAAGACAATAATCTCAAGTATTTGCTTGATGCTATTAGCAGTCGCTTGCTCGATGGAGGATGACGTGCTGAGGGACATGGAGATAGGAGATTCGGGAAATGTTGAGATAGAGATGGGAGAGGCCGCTTTTGTTCTTAAGACTTCTCTTTCTTCTTTGGAGACAAAATCCTTATCTGATGCTGGAACATTACCTGCTTCTATGGATGAGGCAGAGATTAATAATTGTACGTTGATATTTTTTGAGGGCACACAAGTCAGTTCCATAATGGAAGGGTTGTTTGTGAATAAGGAGAATTATATCGTTAAAACGAAAGACGGAACGAAAGATGATTGGGCTAAAGTGATTTTAAAAGTGAAAAAGCCTAGTCCTTATTCCGTGATGGTAATCGCTAATAGCTCGAAGTCGTTTGCGGGTTGCCAATCGGAAAATAATATAAAGGATATAATACAGGATGATAAGGATGCTTTGGTAAAAGTTGGGAAAATGGATATCAGTTTTGATACTGACTTTGCTGGCTATCCAACAATTGCGGAGGCATTGGGAAAGCCTTTAGAAATAGGTGCAATACCTCTTTCTCAACTAACAGCTCGAATAGAACTTGCGGAATTTAATGTTTCAGGTTTTCAAGGAGCATCTGTTAAAGAGAAGGTTACTGTTACAGGAGTGGATCTGTTAAACTTGAATCCTGAGAGTTATACGATAAATGAGCAAACTCATAAAAATGCGACTTATTTGTCTGAGAGTAAAACGTGTAATGTGGAGGTCTATAATGGGGTATCGGATCTTCCGTCAACTTATTCTTTTGTAGATAATAAGAATCTATTGTCTTTTTATTCTTTCCGGAATCTGGCGAAGGCAGAGAGTGATCAAGTAAAAATGCAGGTTCGGTTCAAAATAGGAAATAGCAATGAGGAAAGAACTACGAGGCCGTTTGTGATCAATAAGGAAGGAAATATCTTACATGGCGTTAAATCCGGATATGTTTATCGCTTGGTTGTCAATATGACTATTATTGGAGATAAAGTCGAGACAGAACTACTTTGCTATACAAGAGATTGGTTGAATAATACCATATCCATTCCTATGGAAGATAATTAAGGTGTAAACGGGTAAAATAAAAATACAAGATTATGAAAATAAGGAATATATTATCAGTGCTGTTTGTTGGACTGCTTTTCACGAGCTGTAACTCGGAAGAAGAAGTTCAGCGAGGAAATGAGGACGGGCGGGATATCTCATTCTCTATGACTCTTACTTTGGGAGAAGTGACAGCGATGACGAAAGCTGGAGGGGATATCGCTGAAGGGTATACATATTCGACAGAGGATGAGGTAAAAGTGAATAATGTTGTGGTCGCTATATTTAATGAGGCGAATGGAACTGTGGGTGAGTGCTTGGAGTACAAGTCTGTAGCGTTTGACGGGGGAATTCCCAATTCTACCGTAACGATTGATGGAAAAACATTGATTGCTTATAAAATTGATAATATACAAGCAAAGACAGGTAAGGTTCGTATCGTAGCGATTGCGAATTCAACGCATTATGAGGACTTGGCTAGATTGGGAACGACTACTTATGAGAACCTGAAAGGTTTGTCGGAAACCGTTTCAGGTGGAACTTTTGATGCTTCAAATTTGGTAAAGGTCGGGGAGTTGGCTGCGTATGACCTAAATACGGCTGTGACAAGTATATCTGTTCCGATGACACAATTAGCGGCACGCATCGATATGAAGTTTACGGTAGATGAAGAGCCGGAGACTGTGTCTGCAACAGCTGATACAAAAATAACTAACCAGTGGTTCTATACTGTAACTAAACTTACGATCAAGAATATCAATCAGAAATCAGATTTAATATTGCTTGGTCGAGATAATCAATATGATGATGCTTTCTCTACGGCAAAGGATATTACATTGCAAAATGGCGTTGCGTTACCTTTTTATACCTATGAGAAGTTGAACACGACGTTAACCCCATTGTCTATATATGTAACGGGTGATTTACAAAAGATACAGGTCACGACTACCTTTAATGAGGATATGACTATTCAAAATGTAACAAAGGGAAGTATTATAGAGGAAGAGAAAGATCATTCTTATAAATATGAGGATTTTAATCCTACAACAGAACTTGAGGGATGTACGACAAATGGTATCATACATGGTAATAGATATGAGCTTACAGGTAAAATATCCATGAAGACACAACGAATCAACTTTATGGTATCTACAACACCGTGGGAAGGCGTGGAAAAGTTTGTCGTGGATGTGGTTATTGCAGATTTGAAGTATTTGTTCGTTAGGGAGACTAAGGTGGTGATGGCGAATATCACTGAGTATAAGATTGAGTTTGCTTCTAGCTCGAATATTACGATTGATCAACCATCTTATGCGACTTATGAAAAGTATGAGTTAAAAGGAAATGTTATTACTAAAGGTACAGGATACTATGATAATAAAGATAAGCAGTATCCGTCTATAATAGGAGATTTAGGAAAGAGTGGATATATTAAAATTACGAGTAAATTACCAGAGAATTATTTCCCAAAGCAATTTGTTTTTGGAGTTCATAATGTAGAGGGTTTGAAAGTATTAGGAATTGCAGTGGATCAGTATCCTCCTCAATATCTGACAGGAGTTGTGTCTGGGGGAACTAATACACCCGCCAGTCCGACGGGTAGTACTAATCCCAATTTGTTTACTGTAACGACTATTGCTCCGGGAACATTAGTTATTGGCGATCCTTATGATAAAATTACAGGACTAACAAAAAATGATATGTTGTCCAATGAATTGGTTTCGCCAAGATTTGTAGTTGCATCTCGATATGGAACGGTGTCTGGTGGTAGTTATAACTATGATAAAGCAGTTAAACGTTGTGAGGTGTATGAAGAGCATTATACGGATGAAAGAGGGGTTTATCATTCTTATGAAGCAGGAACGTGGCGATTACCTACTTTGGCAGAATTGGAATTTATGTATACGATACAGAATTCAGATCAAGTAGTAAATTATTTATACAATACGGGGGGGCAGTATTGGAGTGCTAGAAAATATTGGTGTTATTATTTTGGAGCCAAGGGTACAGGTTACAGATATGAAACAACAAATAGCACTAATAGCAATAGATTTGTTCGCTGTGTACATGATCTTTACTGATTTTATGAACCTTTAATATTAGGTAATTATGATAAAAAAAATATATGGCTTGTTTTCTGTATTGCTGTTGCTCGCTTCATGTGCGACAGAGGAAATAGAACAAATAGAAATTCAACCGACAGATGGATCAATGGTTTCTCTTTCATTCTCTGTAGATGCTCCGAATGCTCTTGAGATTACGAAAGCGACCGGGGATGTGGAGAAAGGTGTTGAGTCCTTATATCTATATACATTTAATGAGGATGGAGAGTTTATCTCTCCAGTTGTAGAGGCTGTTGTTTCTGGCAATGGATATACGGCTTCTATCTCAAAAGAGACCCGTACCATCCATTTTGTCGCCAATGATGGAACGTTAACCCCTTCCCTAGAAAGCGGAATGGCCTCGTTAGGAACAGATAAGCAAATCTTTTGGGGAAAGAGAACTTTTAGTGAAATTCCTGCGAAAAATATAAGCAATAATCTAGAAGATGCTGGTAACAACAATGTTGAACTACTACGAAACTGGGCCAAAATAACGCTGAATCTCTCATCGGAGGCAGCTGTGAAATTGAAAAATGTTTCTTATCTCATTTATAATGAATCACAGTTGGCATCTATCGGTTATAAAGATGCGGGAAAGTTGAATATTCCAAATCAAGATTTTTATGCGCCCCAGAATGAGCCAGATGCTAGTAAATATGCGAAGCCGGGTGAATCTGTGTATACTTTTGAACATTATAATCAAGATAAGAATGCGACTTTTGTTATTATTAAGGCGCAATTTGATGGTAGCAAGACCTATACATATTATAAGATTGATCTTGCCGTAAAGGATGAGAATGATAAGGTAACTCGTGTTTATGATGTCGTTCGTAATTATGCCTTTAATATAACGGTCAAGAGCGTTTCCAGAAAAGGAGCTACGTGGGCTGAGGTTATAGATGAAAATGTGATAGCGGATAATAATATCACGGCCTCGGCTATTATGGAAAAGTATCCGAATATAACTTATGATGGCGAGGCCTTGAATGTTACAAAGACGACATTCGTTTTTACGGGCTCTTCTAACACATTGTCGATGACTGCGACATATGCGGGAACAGGGCAGTTGAGTGTGGTTCCGGGTGAGGGAATGTCGGATGTCGTAGATGGTAACTTAAGTTATCCTTCTTGGATACCTTCTGGCAATCAGACGATAACGATTACAGCCAATATAAAGCCGGCTCCTGACTCCGGTGAGAAGATAGCGTATTTCTACGTGGTAGGAGGTAATTTGCAGCGTAAGATTAAATTGGTCTTACGTCCCCCTTATGACTTTATTAATCCGAGATTTGAAGACGTGAAGGAGGGGACGGGTACAAATGAAATTGCCGCAGGTCAGAAGCAAGATGCTTATCTGAAATTCTCGATACCGGAAGATATTGATGAATCCTTATTCCCCATTGAATATAAGATATATACTAAAAAACTGTATGCAGTAGAACCCGGTGTTCGTTTGGAAACGACCGGAGCGAGCGATTGGTACTACGTCTATACGGATCAGATATTTAGTCCTGAAGAGAAGGTTATTCAATTTAAAACAAATACAGCAAATGATGATGAAGATGATGTTATTTTAAAGGCTGATTTATTCAATCCTGTTTCTGATTTGAGTTATACTAGACCTGAAAAAGTTAAAGAGACGAAAACTTTCTATTTGCAATGTCGAAGAAATGGAAGCAATGTGGGAAGTAATGTAACGATCACTTATTCCATATCAAGTGGTGGAGGAGCAGCAATTAGAACTAATAATAGCTCTAAAATAATATTGGATAAAGTATCCGTGTATGCAGATGATGAAATAACGTTTACACACACATCTTGGGGAGGTACGTATACTGCGAAAATGTCTGTATCTGATTTGGCGAAAAGTAGTACCAGTAATTATGTATTTGTGGATATGAGATAATAATAACGGGTTCCCATCCATCATGTGAATAATGGATGCGGGGAGCGTGCAGCACACAATGGATTGAATTTGTTTTACACGTAGGCTGCACCTCCTCCCCGGCCCTTTACCTCATATAGCATTCGTGCTTCATCGATGCCATTCATTCCGTAAGGAGATGGGCGGCATCGCTTTCTTCATTTGCTGATGAAGTTAACTTGCTTTGGTCTGAGATCAAAGGTTCTTGCGTAAAAAATTGCGCAACCCTTTGTTTATTAAAAAAAAGGCTCTATCTTTGCAGCCCGAATAAGTATGCGAATAATAATAAATAATATAGAAAGATGAAAAGAACATTCCAACCTTCCAACAGAAAAAGAAAGAACAAGCATGGCTTCCGTTCTAGAATGGCTACCGCTAATGGCCGTAGAGTATTAGCTTCTCGTCGTGCTAAAGGCAGAGCTAAATTAACGGTATCTGACGAATACAACGGATAATTAGTCACGTTCTAAAGATTTATAAAGAAAGTAGAGGTTTTTTCCTAAAAAGCCTTTACTTTCTTTGTTTTTGTAGTATTGTTCTGGTGGGTATTGGTCTATATGCCGTTTTTTTTCTACTTTTGAACCGCCTACAAATACATACGTGAAATGAGTAACTTTTTTGTAAAACTGATAAAGAATCCGTTTGTCATCAATCTCTTGTTGGTGATAGTCGTGTCGTGCGGCGTTGTTTATGGCGTACTGGCGTGGCTGGATTCTTATACCCGCCATAATCAAGCGGTGGTCGTTCCGGACGTGAAAGGAATGAAGCTAGAGGACGCCGCCGAGTTTTTCGGGAATAATAAGCTACGCTATAACGTGATCGATTCCGTATTCTCGAAAGATGTGGCTCCGGGCTCCATCGTGGAGTTGGTTCCCGGTGTCGGATCGAAGGTGAAAGAGGGGCGGATCGTCTTTGTTACGATTAACGCATTGACCTCCCAGATGGCCGTGATACCGGAGGTGGAAGACTTATCTTTCCGTCAGGCGTATGCCTTGCTGCGGGCCCGTGGCTTCTCGTCGGTCGAGATAGAGTATGTGCCGGGCGATTATAAAGATTTGGCGATGGGGGTGGAGTTAAACGGGCGTACCTTGCTCAAAGGGGAACATGTACCGTTGACCGCTCATCTGGTATTGAAAGTAAGCAGTGGCGATCCGAATATGCTTCCCGACTCATTGGCTTTGGATAGTATTCCGGTAGAACCATTGGATAGTGATATAGAAAACTGGTTTTAAGGGAATGGACGAGTTTTTGGACGATATGGATGATGAACAGGTAGACGACCTGTTGATGCCGGAAGAAGACGAAACATCGTCGAGCCAGATGTATGAGCATTTCCGCTTCGTAGCGGACAAGGGGCAATCCCTGCTCCGGGTGGATAAGTTCTTGGTAGACCGTATGATGGGCGCTACCCGTAACCGCATCCAATTGGCGGCTGAGGCGGGTTGCATCTTGGTGAACGATAAGCCGGTGAAAAGTAATTACCGGGTGAAACCTTTGGATGTGGTTTCTATCGTGATGGATCGCCCACGCCGGGAACTGGAGATTATCCCCGAAGATATCCCTTTGAATATAGTATATGAGGACGATGATTTGCTGGTGGTGAATAAGCCGGCAGGCTTGGTCGTACATCCCGGTCACGGTAATTATACTGGTACATTGGTGAATGCCTTGGCTTATTATTTGAAGGATGATCCCTATTATGATCCTTCCGATCCTCGTTTAGGCTTGGTACACCGTATCGATAAGGATACGTCGGGCTTATTGGTGGTGGCTAAACGCCCGGAGGCCAAGAGTAACCTGAGCCTGCAGTTCTTCAACAAGACAACCAAACGTAAATACCGTGCCTTGGTATGGGGCATCGTTCAAGAGGATGAGGGGCGTATCGAGGGAAATATCGGTCGTGACCCTCGTGACCGTATGCAAATGACCGTCTTCCCGGAAGGCGATCAAGGCAAGACCGCCGTCACCCATTACACCGTGTTGGAACGCTTGGGCTACGTGAGCTTGGTGGAGTGCCGTCTGGAGACGGGGCGCACGCACCAGATCCGTGTACATATGAAATATATCGGTCATACGCTTTTCAACGATGAGCGGTATGGCGGACATGATATCTTGAAAGGAACAACTTTTACTAAATATAAACAGTTCGTGCAAAACTGTTTCGCTATTTGTCCACGTCAGGCCTTGCATGCTAAGACGTTGGGGTTCGTTCATCCTACTACGGGAGAGGAGATGTTTTTCGATTCTGAGATTCCTTCCGATATGCAGCAGCTGATCGACAGATGGCGTGTATACGCGAACACTAAAGAATTGTAAAAATGAAAAAGAACATCGCTATCGTAGCAGGGGGAGATTCCTCCGAGATCGTTATTTCATTAAAAAGTGCGGACGGAATCTACTCTTTTATTGATAAAGACAAATATAATTTATATATTGCCATCGTTAAGAGGGATGAGTGGGCGGTTATACTTCCTAGCGGGGAACATACACCAATTGATAAGAATGATTTTAGCTTCAAGGAGAATGGCGTGACGAGGCATTTTGACTTCGCTTATATAACGATACATGGTACTCCGGGCGAGGACGGACGTTTGCAAGGATATTTCGATATGATCGGTATGCCTTACTCGTCTTGCGGGATGCTGGTGAGCGCTTTGACATTCAATAAATACGTATGTAATCATTACTTGAAAGACTTTGGTGTAAAAATTGCCGCGTCCATTCATTTATTCAAGGGAGAGACTATTACGGACGAAGAAGTCGTGACTCGTTTGGGTTTGCCTATTTTCGTGAAACCAAACGATGGGGGTAGTAGTTTTGGCGTGACGAAGGTGAAAGAGGTCTCCGCTATCCAGCCCGCTATCGCTAAGGCGTTTGGGGAAGGACGTGAGGTGATTCTCGAGCGCTTTATCGATGGAACGGAAGTGACATGCGGTTGCTATAAGGTGGAGGGTAAAGAGGTTGTCTTCCCTTTGACCGAGGTGGTTACGAATAACGAATTCTTCGATTTCGACGCGAAGTATAACGGACAGGTGGACGAGATCACTCCGGCCCGTATCTCCACCGAGTTGACGGAGTTGATACAGTGCGAGACATCAAGGATCTACGATATATTGGGCGCCAAAGGACTGATTCGTGTGGATTATATTATTCCGGCAGACGGGGAGCCTGTCTTACTGGAAATAAACACGACACCGGGAATGACGGCTACCAGCTTTATCCCACAGCAAGTACGTGCGGCGGGATTGGATATAAAGGATGTCATGACAGACATTATTGAAGACGAACTCAAAAACAGAAAAACAAAATGAATAGATATGGATACAGAAACAGTTTCCCCTAATTTCGACGACATCCGTCCGCTGAACAACAGTGAGGTGAAGGACGCGATTGAAAAATTGGTCGCCAATGAGGATTTCGAGCGGGCTTTACGTTACATAAAGCCGAATTTGAATTGGGAGGAATTCTCAGTTGCCATGCGTGCTTGCAAGACGAAGGAGGAGTTTAAATCTACTCTGGCCTATGACGCTGTAATGACGGTGGCGAAAAATACTACTTTCTCGCTTACTATCTCAGGGCGTAGCCGTCTGCCGAAAGATAAGGCGGCCTGTACGTTTATCTCGAACCATAGGGATATCGTATTGGATGCCTCCTTCTTGAACGTCATGTTATATGATGTGGGGTATGGTATGACGCAGGTCGCTATCGGCGACAATCTTTTAATCCGTCCGTGGATCGAGACGTTGGTGCGCTTGAATAACAGCTTTATCGTGAAGCGTGGCGTTTCTGTTCGTCAGATGTTGGAGGTCAGCAAGACGCTTTCCGCCTATATCCATCATGCGATCAAGAATGTGAACGAGTCTGTATGGATCGCCCAGCGTGAGGGACGTGCTAAGGATTCGGACGATCGTACGCAGGGCAGCGTATTAAAAATGTTGAGTATCGGCGGTGATAAGGATAATCTGTTGTTGAATTTGATGGACTTGAATATCGTACCGGTCGCTATCTCCTACGAGTTTGATCCTTGCGATTTCTTGAAGGCGAAAGAATTCCAGATGAAGCGGGATGATCCGGATTACGTGAAATGTCAGCGGGATGATTTGTTGAGCATGGAAACGGGTATCCTGAATAATAAGGGTCGTGTCCACTTCACGATCACTTCCCCGATCAATGATTCCTTGGCTAAACTAGACAAGGATATGGAGAAGAATGAGCTGGTAAGCGCTATCGCGTCCGTTATCGACCGGGAGATCTATAAGAACTATCGTTTCTATCCTTGTAATTACGTAGCTTATGATTGGCTGAACGGTACTCGCCGTTTCCACGAGCATTACGGACCGAAGGATAAGAAGCAGTTCGAGGAGTATATACAAGGACAGTTGGACAAGATCGTCCTTCCGAATAAGGATGAGGCGTTCTTACGTAAGAAACTATTGGAGATGTACTCCAATCCGTTGAAGAACTATTTGACAACTTTATAAGTTCCAATTGATTTTGATAGAGAGGTGTTGTAAAAGAGCGGAAGAAGCCTTTTACAACACCTTTTTGGTTAACCGACGTATCTACGTTCATAAATACCTGCATGAATGTATGTTTCTTAACATACGCTTTCGGTGACATATTGTAATCCCCTATTTCGTATCTTTGGCATATACGGTAAGAAACGCTTACAGTATGCTAATCATTTAAATCAGTAGCAGTATGAAACCGGAAGATTACATCACCCGTGAGGAGAAGTATGGTGCCCACAACTATCATCCCCTGCCGGTCGTTCTCAGAAGAGGCGAAGGCGTGTTCGTGTGGGACGTGGAAGGAAAACGTTATTTTGATTTCTTGTCCGGATATTCGGCGTTAAGCCAAGGACATTGCCATCCTAAGATCGTAAAGGCCCTGATGGAGCAAGCGGAGAGGCTTACGCTCGTGTCTCGTGCCTTTCATGCTGATATACTTGGTGAATACATGGAATTTACTTGCAAATTCTTCGGCTATGACAAACTTCTGCCGATGAATACGGGAGCCGAGGCGGTAGAGACGGCCTTGAAGCTTTGCCGTCGGTGGGGATATCGTCGGAAAGGGGTTGCCCCGGAACGTGCGAAGATCGTGGTTTGTAGCGAGAATTTCCATGGACGTACGATTACGATTATTTCCATGAGTACGGACCCTAGCTCATACGCCGATTTCGGTCCTTATACACCCGGGTTTATAAAGATACCCTATAATAATGTGGATGCGTTGGCCGAGGCCCTGAAAGATCCTGATGCAGTAGGCTTCTTGGTGGAACCGATCCAAGGTGAGGCTGGGGTAGTGGTGCCCGACGATGGTTATCTGCGGGCTTGCTATGATCTTTGTCATCAAAAGAATGTGTTGTTTATCGCGGACGAGATACAGACGGGTATCGGCCGTACCGGTAAGTTATTGGCTTGCGATTACGAGGGGATTCGTCCGGACATCTTGATCTTGGGAAAGGCGTTGTCCGGTGGGGTCAGTCCGGTCTCGGCGGTATTGGCGGACGATGAGATCATGCTTACGATCGCTCCGGGAGAGCACGGTTCTACGTATGGTGGAAATCCGTTGGCGGCGAAAGTCGCTATCGCAGCCTTGGAGGTGGTACGTGACGAGCATTTGTCGGAGAATGCGTTTAAGATGGGTGAGCTGTTCCGTGGTGAGATGGAGCGGATTAATAATCCTATGATAAAGAAAGTACGGGGTAAGGGCTTGCTGAACGCTGTCGTGACGGAACCTAAAGATGGGAAGACGGCATGGGACATCTGTTTGGCGTTGAAGGAAAACGGTTTGATAGCCAAGCCTACCCACGATCATATCATCCGCTTCACGCCTCCTTTGGTGATTACGGAGGAGCAAATGATGGAAGCGATTGGCATTATACGAGATACGTTTGCTAAATTCTAGTGTATGAAGATAAATGTAATAGGTGTTCCCTTGAATCTGGGATGTGACCGGGCTGGCGTAGAGCGTGCCCCGAACCACCTTCGGGAACGGGGATTGATGGGGGTGATCCGGAAGAACGGGCATAAAGCCTTTGACTTGGGTAATTTGTATGTACCCCCTGTTAGCGAGGCGGATAAGTTCGTACGGGGTAACAGCATGAAATATCTGGATGCGATCGTGGAGGTAAATACGAATCTGGCGGAGTTGGTTTATGATACATTGCGTGGAGGAGCGTTCCCCTTGGTGATTGGCGGGGATCATTCGCTGGGTTTAGGTAGCGCCTCGGGCGTGGGTAAATGTTATGATGATTTCGGTATTATCTGGCTGGACGCTCATGGGGATATCAATACCAGCGAGACTTCTCCCAGTGGTAATATCCACGGGATGCCTTTGAGTGCGTTGATGGGGATGGGAAGCGAGGAACTGGTGAATATCTACGCTCCCGGGAATAAGGTGAATCCGCAGAACGTATTCTTGGTCGGGACCCGCAGTCTGGATGAGGGCGAGTGGGATTTGATCGAGCGGGAGAAGCTGAGTGTCTATACGATGGAGACGATCCATCTGAAAGGCATCGGCTTCGTAGCTGAGGATATCAAGCGGAAATTGAAGGAACGGAAGATCCGCAACGTGCATTTCAGCATAGACGTGGATAGCATAGACCCCCGTTTCGCTCCGGGCACGGGAACCCGTGTGTGTGAGGGACTGATGCCGGATGAGTTTAATAACTTCGTGGATCATATGTTGTCTACGAATCTGGTTAAGTCGATGGATTTGGTAGAGCTGAATCCGGAGCTGGACGTGAACGAGCAGACCACAAACCTTTGTCTGCAGATCATCGATTATATTACCGCCCGTCTATAAGGAATCTAAATTCCATGGTTTATGATAAGAGTGTGAAAAGGAAGTCCCCTTGTTCCGGTTAAGACCGGATACGAGGGGACTTGAAAATACGATATGTCTATTGGTTTATTTCATTCTTCGGATATTGGCGTAATTGAAGCTATCGCTCAAGAAATCGTCCTCGCTGAATTTATAGCCTTGCGGTCCCCAGTTGCCCATAGCGAGCATGGCGATCATCTTCATCGGGTTGAAACCGCTCATATCGCCGCCGGCGGCCGCTAGAGGAACGGACTCCATCAGCTTGCGCATGGAATGTGGATAATTCTCGTTGATCACCATGTTGCGGTATAAGGCAAGGATTCCATCTCCTTGCTCCTTACGGTTCCAAGTCAGTATATATGTACCGTCGTTGGCTTCCGCCTTCGCTTGGAGATCGGGCAGTTTGGCGGAGTTGGCGTCCGCTATGATAAAGGTTACGAAACCTTCCTTGTCCACTTTAGGCATTTCTTTGTCGTAAATAGAGGCATACGAGTAGGTCTCGGCTGACCCGAGGCATATGGACCAGTATCGTACATCGGCGGTGGCGTATTCGCTTACGCTTTTAGGAGCCGTAGGAGGGATGAAACGGAAAGTTGCTACCTCCCCTTCGTTCAGTTTGATGCGGGCGAATAGGTATTCTGCCGGGCTGTTCGGGTACATTAGGCTCAGCGGGGCACGCATGAACGGGAGTTGCGGCAGGTCGGCGGAGAAATCCATCGGCGGCAAGTTCAACGATTCGTGGATGTTGCAGACCTCACGCTTCGGGAAATCTACTTCCTCACCTGTAGTCACGTCGAAAGCTTGGATAGCAGGCATGTCCACGCCGCCATACTCATCGCCGCTATATTGTTTCGCCAAGTAAAGACGCATGAA